>DJFN01000066.1:0-4623 GCA_002432085.1 Flavobacteriales bacterium UBA5871 | reverse complement strand
TGTTCTGACGATGGCCTTCGACAGTGCGGGCGCTGATGCAGAGCTCGTCGGCAATTTCTTCGGTGTTGAATTCACGGCAAATGAGCTGCAGGATTTCCGATTCGCGATTGGTGAGCTCGATCGGGATGTTGTTGAGGCTTTTCAGCGGTCCGTTCTTTTTCAGGATGTCTTTCTGCAAAGCCTTATGCATGGTCTCGTTGAAGTAAAAACCGTTTCGGGCTATCGTGCGAACGGCCTGCAGCAATTCACTTGCATCGGTGTTTTTGGAAAGATAGCCGCTTGCCCCCTGCTCGATCATTTTAACGATAAACCGTGGCTGGTCGTGCATGCTGACTACCAGTGCTTTGATTTCAGGATATTTTTCCTGTAACAGCGCGTGCAGCTCCATTCCATTCATTCCGGGCATGCTCATGTCCATGATTAATACGTCGGGCTGCTCATCCGATTCTTCCAGTTGTTGCAGCAGTTGCATACCGCTTTCCGCCTCGTAAAGCAGACTCAATTCCGGATCCTGCTGAATGATCGCTCGCAAGCCGTCGCGAAACAACTGCTGATCGTCTACCAAAGCTACTTTGATCGTTTCCATGTTCATGTGTCAAATATGTTCGTGGTCCAGACTGATCGTGCAGCGAAAACCTTCTCCCGGCTGCGATTCCAGCTGAATTGTTGCCTGTATCATTAAAATCCGGCTTTGAATGCTCTGCAACCCNNGAATAGGAAGCAATGAATGTCGTTCCTTCGTTTCTTAGCTGAATGTGGATGTGCGTCGCGCCGGAATGCCTACTCGTATTCGTTAGCAATTCCTGGAAAATGCGGTACAGCGAAAGCGCGATGTTAAAGCGATCGGTCGGGATGGTTCCCTGTGCATGGTCTTCGACCGTAATGGCCAGGTCATCGGTTTCGAAGCTTGCACACAGGTTTTCCAATGCCTCGTGAAAGCCTCCGTATTCGAGATCCGGCGGCGATAGCAGGTGTGAAATATTCCGTACGATGCCGCTGAGCTTATCCAGCGAACGAATGTTTTCCTGTGCCTTTGCATCGGCGCCTTCCCGCAATAGCTGACTGCTGAGGTTCAATCGTATTGCTGCGAGCGTTGAACCGACCTCATCGTGCATTTCGCGGCCGATCTTCCGGCGTTCTTCTTCCTGCGATTCGATAACCGTGGTGAACAATTGCGACTGATGAGCCAGTTCCATTTTCTGCAATTCTTCCCGCTGTCGGTTGATCTTCCGGATGTACAGCACGACAAAATACACTACACTGCCTGCAAGTAGCAATCCGCCGACAACGCCAATCGCGATCAACACATAAACATTGTCGTTCACTTGTGGCATTTGCTGAATCCTATGGTAAAACAAATGTACATGATCAGTACCATCGTTGCGTGGATGTTCCAGATCACCCAATCGAAGTATTTGTCAAGCGTAAGGCTCAGGTTCGACAGCACAAACAACGCAAACGACGAGGAAAAGTAGACGAACACGCCAATCACGAACCACAATCCTGCGTTGTTGTATGAGAGCTTGTCTTCCAGAAATTGTCGTCCCAGATAGCCGAGACACAGAAACAAAACCACCAGCGCTTCGATGGAACGCGAATAGCTGTTGAACTGGAACAGATCCTGGACGAACAGTGTATTCAGCAAGGCAAAAACCAGGAAAGCGGCGCCGATGAGATAGAGGTAGTTATTCGCCGTTGCTTTTTCCGGCAACCGGTGAAAGAACCACAGCAGCAACAGCAGCTCGAACAACGTGTAAGCATGAAAAAGCGGCATATTGTTCAATCCGGCATCGGCCATAAACGTAATCACGAGCTGCGTTATACCGCTCACACACAACAGCCAGATGATCACAAACGCATACGAAGGCAATTGACGCATGCGGGTGATAGCAAGACCAATCGGAACGACCATCGTAAACGGAACGGCCGACATATACCTGTAATTCATTTCACCTGTCTGATCCGGATTACGCTTCTTTGTTTGAAGGTTTCAAATCTGCCAGCGCGACTTTCTGCTTATAGATTCCTGCTTCAAACAGCTTGCTATGCTCGTCGCACATATTCGGACACGGACGCGTGAGATCGTAAATCTTGCTCGGCGTGCCTTCAAAGTAAACATCCCTGCCGTTCGGATACTTAATCTTGTCTTCGTCTTCCACAACACCTACCATCAGCAGGTGATTGTGATTCGTTTCCTCATTACGGGAAATGTAGCAGCGAATACCGAGCGCTTTGTCATCGATGTTCAGCAGCTCGTTGATGAGGAACAGCAGATCGCCCTTGTGCAGAAAATAAGCCTGCGGAATGTCGGGGAAGTTCCCAACGGTCTTGCGCCAGTTCTCGATATCGGCGATGGCTTCGTCGTAAGGGTATTCAAATTCTCTTGCAGTGATTCCGGTTGAATCCTTTGTCTCCATATTCAGCGGGTTTTAAGTGTGTTTCTCAAATGTAGTAAAACATTTGGGGTGAACGATCTGTGAGAATCCAACTCGCTGTATGGAAAGATGAAGTTATGATAAAAACAAACCTCGAAGCCACGGAACGTGTACTTCGGGGTAGCGTTAAATAATTGATCACTTCACCAGGAAGCGTTTCACAGTCGTCGTGTGTGCGTTCGACCGGAGGATCAACAGGTAGGCTCCCGGGGCAAGCTCGGGAAGTTGAATATCCAATTGGTTGGTGGTGGTGTGTGTTACTGTTTGAGGAGCGATGATGCGGCCATCGAGCGAGCGGATTTCCGGCTCACCGAGCGTTTCGAACGCCTTTACGGTGAGGATTCCGTTTGCTGATACCGGATTCGGGTAGACCACGAGTCCGGTGATCTCCTGCTCATGAACGGAAAGCTGGTAGATCAGCACGCAGTCGCTGGTATCGGCATCTGCCGGGCAAATGTCATTCGTCGCGATCACAGCATAGGAACCGTTGACTGTCGGATAATATTCAGCTGACTCAGCTCCCGGAATCGGTGCGTTGCCATTGTTGCAATCGATCCATTGGAAATGCGTTGCGTTCGGTGACGAAGCTACCAGGTGCGTGATGTTATCCGTTACGGTCACAATTACCGGATCGAGTACCGTCAGAATCGTCACAACTACACTGTCTTCGCCATTGCTGTCTTCTAGCACATCGGTGTAAACGCCCGAAATATCATACGTATTGTCGCCAACGGTGATGGATTCACCCGGGCAAAGCTCTATAACATTCTGGTGCACATTTTCCGTGAAACCGATGGTCAAAGTTCCAACAACCGGCAGGTTCGCTACGCTGGTCAATGCTCCGGCATTCTCACCGTTGCACAATCCGGAAGCAGTCGATGCTACAAAACCCCACTGGCTGCCATCCCAGACGGTCAGCGCGATATCGTCGCAATTCACCAGGCCGCTCGCCGAAGCATCGTTCCAGCCGGCCGTTACGGAAAACAGATCGGATGATCCCGTGCGCGACAGATCCCAGTATTCCAGCGTACTGATAGTTTGCAGCGGAAATTCTACCGGCGTCAATATTGAATTGGCTTCAAAACGGTAACCCGCACGAACAATCGTTGTCGCAGTAGCCGGCGCCGTAATCGTCAGCGGACGGTAGCGATTTGGAACCGTTCCCAAAGGAAAAGTGAACGCATCGTCACCTGTTTTGGAGATATAACCGGCAACGAACGTCGTGTCGGAAAAACCGGTAACCGTGGCATTGTCGACAACTGTTATCGTCGCAGTTGGAATTTGCTCGATGATTCCATCGGTAAAATGCAGGTTGTTGCGAATGTTCATGTTCGTTTGCAAAGCAATTCCGTAACCGCCATCGGTCGGACCATTAGCCGTATTGTTTACTTCCAGATCGAACAGGTCGAGACCGGCAACAGGACCGGTAACTGGTTGTTGTTGCGTTCCGTTGAGCAACAGTTTATTGTTCACCACAGAATAGGTTCCGGTTGCGATGAGGTCTTCGCTCACAGCGATCATCGGAACGGTTTGCTGCAATACCGACGGAGTGGAAATATCCAGCTTCGCGAACTGGTAGCCGCCTGTTCCCGTAAGAATGGTCACGTTGCCGGCATCGAAAACGGAGCCGCTGGTGGCATGGAAAACGCCCGTATTGCTCCAGGTAGCAACATTGATATTTCGCCATTGCGCACCGTTCGAAGTCACGATGGAATCGCCGGCAAGCAAGCTCACCGAATTACCTTCGTGCTCGAGTATCGTAGCATTTCCCGACAATTCGAGGTACATGCCCATGGTGCTCGTCGGGTCGTTGAGGATCATACCGGTTACGGTAATTACGCCGCCGGTGGAACGGAAATAGCCTTTCCCGGAACCCGGAGCCGCACCCAGCCAGATGAGGTCGCCATTGACGTTCAGCGTGCCGCCGGTTTGTTCGAATACCGGGAAGAAATTGCCCGCTTCGTTCTCGAAACCGAATTCGGCGNNATTGTTCCGCCGTGCTGAACGAAACGACTTTGATTAAGCGCGCTTCCGTCGACCAATGCAATGGTTTCGCCAACAGTGATTGTACCGCTGTTGATCTCGCCGGTACCGCCCAATTCGAAAAGCAGTCGCTGACCGACGTTGAGATTTCCGCCGTTCATTTGCATGTGCGCGTCTTCGGCAAAGACCAGACGGGCATCGTTGT
>DJFN01000052.1 GCA_002432085.1 Flavobacteriales bacterium UBA5871 | reverse complement strand
CGGGAAATAAGCGTTCTGATGTCCGGTTTCCTTGAACATCTTATCCAGTTGTGCCTGGATCTTCTCCCAAATGGCATAACCATAGGGTTTGATCACCATACAACCCCGAACGCCGGAGTTTTCAGCGAGATCTGCCCTGGCTATTAATTCATTGTACCATTTGGAATAATCCTCTTCCCTTGTTGCGTATTTCTGGCCCATTTTTTGCTAGTTAATTTACCGTAAAATTCAGGGTAAAATTAGAAATTTCCCCTATCTTTAAGTTGTAAATTTTTCAGTCATGGCCTTTAAACATCTTATTGCAGCAGGATTGTTCGGAACCGCGGCACTTACCGGGTGTATGACCAGCCAGAATATCGTCGACGACGACGTTTATGTTGTTAAGGCTGCCGAATTACCCGTAGACACCGATATTTCAGACGAAACGGACTACAACACATTTGTTTATAATCAACAGATGCAGAACCGCCGCAATCGTTATTACAACGATTTTTATCGTCAGCAGATGATGTGGGGCATGATGGGTCCTTCTTTTGGTTATTCACAAGGCTTCGGTTCCCGTCCGGGTTGGGGCAGCAGCTTCTACATGGGTTGGGGAAATCCGTATTATGGTAATTTCAACAATCCTTGGGGCTATTACGACCCGTTCTATAATCCTTACGGTTTCTACGATCCTTACTACGGTTACAGTCCGTACCACCCTTATTACAATCCTTACGGCGGCTATTACGGCTACGGTTATCCGTATTATGGAGGCTACCCGTATTACGGCGGTGNNGACTTCATCTCAGTGGTCCGCGCGGATCCGTTTCAGGAATGGGTGGCGTAAGCTCGCGTTCCGGCGCCGTATTGCGCTCAGGACAGGTCAGCAGCAGCGGCACTCCGGGAACACGTCCTGCACGAACAGAAGCAGCGGCAGCACGTCCGGCAACCGCACGTCCGGTTTCAACTTCGACAACCGTTGGTCATACACAGGGCCGTGTTACAACAGCTCCTTCATCACGGGCAAACGGCTCGACTGTTGCACCGAATACCGGTCGTACAAATCCGACACCGGTTCGTCCACACGTTGAACGACGCGAAACAGCACCTTCACCGGGAAGAACCGTTTCTCCGGGCAGACAGGGCGTTTCGAACGGCAATACGCAGCAGCGTACTCCGACAACGATTTCACCGTCGCGTTCTTCCGGTAATTCCGGCGGTTCTACAGGCGGAAGCTCCCGTTCGGGTTCAGGCTCTTCAGGTGGTGGTTCAGTTGGTAAACCAGGTCGACCATAATCTATGAGATCCGTTCTTGCCTCCCTGTTATTCACCGGTTGTTCGCTTGCTGCATGGGCGCAAACCGAAGTAGATCTGTACCGATTTTCCAATACCTTCAATGAAGGAACGGCCCGTTTTGAAGGAATGGGCGGCTCTTTCGGAGCTTTGGGCGCTGAAATCGGCTCAGCACGCATCAATCCTGCGGGATTCGCCCGCTATTCTTCCAGTCAGTTCACGTTTGGACTCAGCTCACTGAGCTTATCCAACAAAACAACTTTCCAGGGAGAAGACACGAAGCAAAACGATTACAAAATGCGGCTTGCGGCTATCGGTCTGGTACTGACATCCGATCTTTCGAATAGTCGCGGCGGATTTTTGTATCAGCAGCTGGGATTCGGTTACAACAGCGTAGCCAACTTTGGGAACGAATTCAAATACACCGGTCAGCAGTTCGAATCGCTGCTTGATGGTTTCTGTACACAGGCCGAAGGTGTTGCACCGGCCGATCTGGCAACGTACTTCCCCTTCTCTACTTCGCTGGCGTATGAAACCTATGCAATTGATTACGACGAGCCAAGCCAAACCTATGTTCCTCGATTAACAGCCGGCGATATGCTGCATACGCGTACGGTCACAACCCGCGGTGGAATTGGCGAGCTGCACGTTTCTTACAGTGCCAATTACCTGAACAAGCTTTACCTCGGGGCCAACCTGGGATTCCAGTTCCTGCGTTATGTCGAAAATACGCTTCACCACGAAGAGCTGATCGACACTGTTGGTGTGAGCTTGCGGAGCTTTGATTATATGTACAACCTGAAAACAAGCGGTTCGGGAACGAACCTGAAGGTCGGCGTAATTTACCTGCCGGTAGAAGCTTTGCGAATGGGTATCGCGGTTCACACACCAACGTTTTTCGAGCTCACCGACAACTGGGATGCGAATATGACTGCCACACACGATGTCGGCACGCTGGAAGTTCCGGCAGAGCTGGTTCCGTCGGCCAATTACAAATACCGCATGCGAACACCGGCAAGGATTATCGGTTCACTGGCATATGTGTTTGGAACGATGGGCTGCATCAACGTAGACGTAGAATACCTCGATTACAAGTGGGCGCATTTCAAGTCAACCAAGGACGATGCTTACGCCCCGTATAATTACGAGCTGGAAAATCAGGCGGCCGATGAGCGGTTCAAAGATGTATTCAATACACGCATCGGTGGGGAATTGGTGCTTTTCACGAACTATTTCCTGCGTGCCGGTGTGGGAATTTTCCCGAAAGGCGATAAAAACATCCTGGCATTCGATAGCAAGCCCGATATGAGCTATTCAGGCGGAGTTGGTGCACGTTTCAACAACTGGACGATAGATGCAGCGGTGAAAACACTAACCCAGACAAGAAATTACGTTGCTTTCCCGGGAAGCTCGGCCAACATTAATGCGAATACGCTTTACATCGTCGTGAACGCGCAGATTAAATTCTAGTCAATTGACAATTGACAATGTACAATTGACATTTATACTGATTCCTGTTTTACGTATTGTTTGATCGATTCCGGGAAGTCGATGCGCTGGATTTTGCTGTCGATCCAGGCCGGCAGGTGGAAATATTCGAGAATGATACGCTCCTGTTGGTCTTTCATTAACACGTCGATCTCTGTTTTCATTTTCTCGAGAATTTCTAGTCGCTGCGTATTCCCCGATGATTTCGACAGCTTGCGGATGTGACGGATCACGGCGTTTTCGATCTCGTAATCGCGGTCGTGCTTCGACAGATAACGGTTCGTGGATTTGATCACGTATTCGAGAAATTCGTAATTCTCCAGCTCGAAGTGAATAATCAGGTTGAAAATGCGTGCAAAGCTGTAAATGTCCTGGCGCAGCTTCTGTTCGTTATCGTTCAGAACACTGTTGAGTGTCGACAAAGCTTTTTTGTAGTCGCCATTTCCGAAATACGTATAGGCTTTGTTGTACTGGAACAAAACGGATTGCTCTTTCGAGATCTTATCGCCCAGCTCCGCTTCGTTTTGCTCGATGGTCGGAATCAATGACTCGGCTTTGCGGAAATCGCCTGTTGCATGGCGCAGCGAAAACTCCAGATTGTAGGAAATCGTGAAAATGCGCAGGGAAATATCCATTGAATTGAAACCGCGTTTTCCTTCCAGACCACGCAATTCCTGGATCATACGCTCGCTTTCTTCAAACTGACGGTTCTCGATGTAACAGCGCAACAGATGACTAAGCGTAGCCACATAACGCTGGCTAAGATCTTCCTTGATCTTCGGATTGTTGTCGAGAATGTCACGCGTCCGATTGAAAAACTGGAAGCTTTCCTCGTAATTTCGCTGTGTAGCCGCACACAAGCCTTTGATGTAATAACACATCGACGATGCCCGGGTTGAAAGCGCCGTATTTTTTCCTTTGATCAGGTGGTAATCGGCGATGTCTTCCACGATCTTTCGTTCCTGCTCGTTGCGGGTAAAGCCTCCGCTTCGGAAAATCAGGTTGATCTTGGAATAAACAACCTGGTATTCAGCGAGATTTCGCAGCTTCGCAATTACGTCCTCTTCTTCGGTCACCAGCTCGTCAAGATCACGCGTAAACTCCCCTTCTTCATAAGCCGATTCGAGCAGACGCTTTTCCCAGTGAATGAGCTCGTACCAGTAGTAAAACTCTTCGTTTTCGCGGGCAATGACTTTGGCTCGCTGTACGAATTTTTCGCACTCGCGGTAAAGCGCTTTGTTATATAAAACCTCGACATTTTTAAGCTCCTGCTTCAGAATACTTGACGCCGATTGCTCGCTGTACTAAACACGCAAGCTTTTCAGGATCAACCTGTACAAGTGGTTTTTTTCCGACGGCAGGTGTTTGATAAACACTTCATCGGCAAAGGCGGCTTTCAACGAATTTTCGTCGTATTGGTCCTGCCCTTCTATGTAATCGAAAATTTTCAGGTAATTCAGGTCACCAGCCTGCAGAGCCGAAGACAGCTTGAAAAAGCGCTTTTCGGACTTGGTAAGCGATTTGATCAGCTTGAATAGCTCGTTAGAAGGCTTCATAATTACACAGTTTGAATCCAAATGTAACGAAACTTTCTTTTATTCCTAATGTCTTCCACACAGAAGATGGCGGGACAAATACCGGACAAATAGTAGAGTTTGTTGATAGAATAAGGATTTTACCGTTGAATTCCTAAGTAAGCAAAGGGTTGGCAAAGCCACTGCAAATAAAAAGTCGCTCCGTTTTCGAAGCGACTTCTCACAAACAACAACAATTCTACTTCTATGCTACATTAGCGAAGAAGGATTTTTTGTCCTTTTCGGACAACTTCATCCGCGGATGAAAGATTGTTCATTTCCAGCAAGGATTCAACTTTAATCCCTTGGGACTGTGAAATTTGAGTGATCGTAACGTTTTTCTCGGCTACGTAGACATCGTCTTTGATTTTCGATCTTCTGCGTTTTGGCTGCAGGTAAACGATGTCGCCTTCTTCCAGCAGGTCTTTTTTCGGGCCGAAGTCGTTGTATTTATACAGCTGCCACATTCCCATCTGGAATTCCTGCGCGATTTTGTAATAAGTATCACCTTTTCTGGCTACGACATAACGCAGCTTGTTCTTGTGCATTTTAACGGCATGTGTCTGGTAAGCAGCAACTGTTGCAGAAGCTGTAGCCGGTGCTTTTTCCTTTTCGATCTCTTCCGCAAGCATGTCGGAACCGTTAGTCGCGTCAACCACACCACCGTCGAAACGGTTCAGCTTCAAACGCTCGATGATCTCGATTAATTGGTCCGGATATTTCGGATTGGTCGCATATCCTGCTTCTTTCAAGCCTTTTGCCCACGCTTTGTAATCGGTGAGCTCAAGTGTGAAGAGCTTGGCGTAACGCGTGCGTCCTGTCAGGAACAAACTGTGATCACGGTACGATTCATCGGCGGAAGTGTATTTACGGAAGCATTCGTTTTTGGCGTCGTCATCCATATAGACCTTTTCGCCCTGCCAATCGTGACATTTAATCCCGAAGTGATTATTGGCTTTACGCGCCAGGTCCGAGTTTCCATTCCCGCTTTCGAGAATTCCCTGTGCCAGTGTAATACTCGCCGGAATCTTATAAGCCTGCATTTGAGCAACGGCCACAGTTTGCCAGGAAGTAACGTATTCGTCCTGGGAAATCAGCTTGTCGGCTGCCGACACAGCAGTGGTCAGCAAAAGTCCGCATGTAAGGGTAGCAAATCGCATCTTGACATTGTTTGATGTGCTCCATTACGCAGNNAAGAATAGGTTTTGCCTGTATTTCCTGCTAAAGCCAGCGAGGAAGAGAGAACGAGGCTGCAGGTTACGGTAACGAATCGCATAATCAAGAAGCATTAGAGTTTGCCTCCATTACGCAGGTTATGAACAATTGTTACAAAAATTGTCAATAACTCGAAATAAATTGTTGATAACCCCCACGGAAATGGAAAATGGAAAAGGAAGGGACTTTTACATTTTACATTTTTCAATTCTATAACTGAGTGAGCCACGCCATGGTATCTATTCCATCAGCGTAATCGTCTAGCGTGGGCTGCTGGGCCGTACCGAATGGCAAATAACCGTGACCAACTACCGCCTGAATGGCATCTTTGTGCTTTGTCAGGAAAGTCGTTACTTCTTCCACTTTTTTATAACGCTGTGTAAAGAACACCGACAGCGGCGAAAACAATCCTTCGTCTTCCTTGAAGATCGCGAAATTGTTGTCGAGGAACGGAATGCTGTTCATGAGGTAAACCGTCCGGTTGTAATCGTAGTTGTTAGCGTATTTATGGTGATTGACGATCTCGCCGAAGCCGACAATGGCTTCGAACAGGCGATTGCTGTCGAACGATTCAGGCAGAAAGATCTTGGAAACGTTTCTGCAACCCAATCCGAAGAAGCGGAACAGGTCTTCGCCTAACAGCTTGAGCTCTTCCGGCGTTTCAGTTCCGTCGATGACAGCGACCGATGTCCTGTTTTTCCGGAAAATGTGCGGGTATTTCCCAAAGTATTCCTGGAAATAGCCAACGGAATTATCACTTCCGGTAGCGATCACTGCATCTATCTGCTTGATCGGGCCTACGGCCAGTACGATGCGCTCACTGATCGCCGGATCCCATTTCGTCAAAACCTGCACGAATGCCGGTAACAAACGCGGATCGTCGGAGCTGAGCTTGCAAACGGCTGTATTTCCGGAAAGCAATACACAAACGAAATCGTGAAAACCAACGAGCGGAATATTTCCGGCCATGATGATCGCCACACGACGCGGTTTGGTTACATACGGATAGCGGTTCGCCCATTCCGTCAGTTTTTGTTCGTCGAGCATTTCAGCCAGCGAGCCCAAAGCAAACCGAACGGAATCTTCCGTAAACCATGGATTGTGGATGCGTTCCCGTTGAACCAGCTGCTGCAGCGCCTTGTATTCTTCTTCGGTCAATCCGCAGGAAAAACCCGGCCAGGTTTTATTTTCCGCCAGCAAGACAAACAATTCGCCCAAACGGGCAAGCATTCCGGTGATAATCGCTCTTTCCACGGTGCAAAATTACGGGCTTTCTTCTGAATAATCGCCACGGAATCCTGTCATTGAAATTGAATCCATAGAAAATAATTATCTACTAAATCTATCGATTTAATTGGATTATTAGTCTTCTTTAACCGCTTTAAACTGAAACATTCGCTTCTTATACGTGTACTTTACGCAAAGCATTGTTATATTTGTAACCGAAAAAAATTGGAGATTTAGCTATGGCTATCATGATAACAGACGAATGCATCAATTGTGGTGCATGCGAACCGGAATGCCCGAACAATGCCATCTACGAAGGAGGTGCTGAGTGGCGCTATTCCGATGGCACGTCTTTAACAGGCTTGATCCAGACGCTCAACGGTGAACAGGTGGAAGCCGACGAAACGTTCGAGCCAAAAGATATGGACGTTTACTACATTGTTACCGACAAGTGCACGGAATGCGTGGGCTTTCACGACGAGCCGCAGTGTGCAGCCGTTTGTCCGGTCGATTGCTGTGTCGACGATCCGGAATACCGTGAATCGGAAGATGAGCTCCTCGCCAAGAAGGACTTCATGCACCTGTAATGCACTTCCGTTCGTTTGTGTAACGAATCTCTTTTAAACCGTTGTAAGCGCATGAAGCTCATCATTACCGGTATTCTGTTGTTGTTTTCCGCAAGTTTTTCTCTCGCGCAGACATCGCTGCAGGAGCGTGAAGCTGAGCTTGTGACGCTATTGGATTCCCTCCGCGCTTCCACTTCCGATGAGATGAAAACCGAGCGCAACGAATCATTTCGTTCCGCATTGAAAATTGCGCTGCTCGATCCCGAAGCATTTGCTTACCCATTTGCCGGACTGAAAACCGTTGGCTTGATCACCAGTCCGGATAACAAAGTGCGCGTTATTACGTGGAATGTCGAACAGGCCGATCAATCGCAGGTGTATGGCGGCTTCGTTCTGCACAAGGAAAATCCGACCAGAGAACACGAAATCTTTGAGCTGACCGATAATTCGTACATGCTCGAATACAAAACAGACGAGGTCCTGACGGGCGAAAACTGGTACGGCGCACTTTATTACAAGATCATTCCGGTAGAAAAAAGCAATAAGACTTATTACACCCTTCTGGGCTGGGACGGTCATACGGCCATGAGCACCATGAAGCTGGTTGATGTGCTGAGTTTCAGCGGAAACGGTGTCAAATTCGGCGCCGCAATGTTCAAAATTGGTACTTCTACACGCAAACGCGTTTATTTNNGTCGCTTCGCTGGGAAGAAGATCAGCAACGTATTCTGTTTGACCACCTTTCGCCTGAAAGCCCGAACCTGGAAGGATTTTACGAATATTATGTTCCGGATATGTCTTACGATGCGCTCGAGTTCCAGGGAACCAAATGGGTACTCGTCGAAGACGTCATCGGTTTGAACAAAGACAGCGAAACGGTGAAAATGCACCACCTCGACCCGAAAACCGGCGAAGTGGAGGAAGAAGAAGTGAAAAATGCATGGGTAGACCCGACAAACGAAGGCGCACCGGCGGGTAAGGAAGTACACGTTGCGGTTACTCCTGATACGGAAAATCAAGCAAAAACAGATCAGAAAGCCTCGAAAGAAGAGGACAATACGGCACTGGGTCGTTACAATAAGAAAAAACGGCACAAAGAGCCAAAGCCGGGACAATCAGTCATTACCGGTGGAAAACCGAAGAAGAAAAAACGTTAGTTCCGCGTTAACAAATTCGTTTTTCAATGTTAACAGCAACGCCTTTCTTTCTGTGTTTCAGCATGAAAAACCCAAGCTTAAATCAACCTTGCATATGATTCACTTGTTTCCGGCAAGCCCTCTTTAAAAATCGCCGTTTACGAATTTTCACTTGCGCAACAGGTTTTAAGTGGTTTGAACTTAGCAAATAAAACAGGATATTTGTCGGCGGCATAGTAAGCTGCAAACGAATCAATTAAAATGCTCATTATGGAACCGGATAACAGGGAAGACTTATTTTCCAAATCTGTAAAGGCTGGCAAACGCACCTATTTCTTTGATATAAAGTCCACTCGTGGCAAAGATTACTACATTACCCTCACCGAAAGCAAGAAAACATCCGAAAACGGCCAGGATACTTATCAGAAGCACAAGCTGTTCCTTTATAAAGAAGATTTCGACAAATTCCTGAATACACTACAGGAAACCATTGATAAAGCGCGGGAATTACAGAAAAACAACACATCCGATCAGAACGCTTCCTCCTATTCAGGCTTTTCGCTGGAAGAAATCTGATTATTTCGCCGCTTTGTCCACATACTATTAACACCACTTTCGTTGATAAATAACCTGCATCCGACACGATGATACGTTGGCAGGAAACCGTATCTTTAACCAAAATTTTTTCCAAAGAAAAGAATGGGTAAAATAATCGCTATAGCGAATCAGAAAGGGGGTGTTGGAAAAACCACGACTGCGATCAACCTCGGTGGTTGTTTCGGTGTGCTGGAATACAAAACACTGATCGTGGACGCCGATCCGCAGGCCAACGCTACTTCAGGTGTCGGGCTGGATCCGAAGAACACGCGTAACATCTACGATTGCCTTATCAACGATACGCACCCGTCGGAGCTGATCATCAGTACCGACAATCCGAATCTGGACATTTTACCTTCGCACATCGACCTTGTCGGGGCCGAGCTGGAAATGATCAATCTGCCGAATCGGGAGCACATGCTCAAGCAGGCGCTGGACAAAATCCGCGATCAGTATGATTTCATCATCATCGACTGTTCACCTTCCCTTGGTCTGATCACCGTGAATGCACTTACCGCAGCCGATTCCGTTATGGTTCCCGTTCAGTGTGAATACTTTGCACTCGAAGGACTCGGAAAGCTGCTCAACACCATTAAAATCGTTCAGGGCCGCCTCAACCAGCAACTGGAGATCGAAGGCATAGTTCTGACGATGTACGACACCCGTCTCCGACTGGCCAACCAGGTGGTGGATGAAGTCAAAACGCACTTCCAGGATCTCGTGTTCGATACCGTGATCCACCGCAATACCAAGCTCGGCGAAGCGCCCAGCTATGGTGAAACGATCGTTATGCACGATGCGACAAGCAAAGGTTCGATCAATTACCTTAATTTTGCCCGCGAGATATTGCAGCGCAATAACCTCACGAAAATCGCCAATAACGACAAACAATTTCAGGTAGACAATGACTTCCAATCCTAAAAAACGTTCCGCGTTGGGTCGTGGCCTCGGTGCCCTGCTCGATAACGCCGCTACGGATATCACTACTACACAGCCTGCTGAAGTTATGGGCGGTGTAATGCTGCTTGCGATCACTTCGATCGAGGCAAACCCGTTCAACCCGCGCTCCAACTTTGAAAAGGAAGCGCTGCGCGAACTGAGTGAATCCATCAGCGTGCATGGCATTATCCAGCCGCTGACCGTGCGCAAGCTCGGACGTGATAAATACCAGCTGATCTCCGGTGAACGCCGTTTCAGGGCTTCCCAGATGGCAGGATTGAAAGAAGTTCCGGCCTACGTTCGCGTTGCCAACGACCAGACGATGCTGGAAATGGCGCTTGTGGAGAATATCCAGCGCGAAGACCTGAATGCCATTGAAATCGCTTTGTCCTACCAGCGACTGATCGATGAGTGCAACCTCACACAGGATCAGCTGAGCCAGAAAATTGCCAAAAGCCGTTCCAGCATCACCAACCTACTGCGTTTGCTGAAACTGCCTGCTGAAATCCAGCTGGGCGTTCGCGATAACCTGATCTCTATGGGCCACGCCCGTGCACTGGTATCCGCAGGCGACGAAAAACGCCAGTTGGAGTTGTACCGTCAGATCATCGACTTCCAGCTTTCCGTTCGCGAAATCGAAGAGCTGATCCGTACAGGCGAATCCCGTCAGGCTTCCGAGCCGACTGCTGTTAAGCCAACTCCTTCCGCCAGCATCAGCGCTTCGCAGGAAGTGTTCCGTCTGCACCTGAGCGACCGGATTTCCTCGAAAGTGGAAATCAAGAAAAGCAACCAGGGAAATGGCAAGATCGTGATCAACTTCTCTTCCGAGGTAGACCTGAATCGCATCATCGAGTTGCTGAACAAATAATCGCAGCTATGCGGCCGCTTGTCCTCGTTTGCTTTCTGTTGTGTGCCTGTCATGGATTTTCCCAGACGGATTCCACAGCAGTGTTAGCGGACACGAACAGGCATTCGGTCAAAAAAGCCGTTATTTTTTCTGCCGTTGTTCCCGGCGCCGGGCAGGTTTACAATCACATCGCGATGCCGAAAGGCAAAAAGAAGGCTTTCTGGAAAGTGCCGCTGATCTATGCAGGACTGGGCGCTACCGGCTATTTCATGATCAAGAACAACATGCTCAAAAACGAGCTGCGCGATGAATATGAGAATCGTCAGAAAAACGAGCCGCCCAGCGATAAATACATTCAATACGACGATGCGGGCTTGTTAACGCTGTATACATCGGCACGAAATAACCGCGATATGTGCATTATCGGATTCGGATTGGTGTACCTTTTGAATGTCGTCGACGCCGGTGTAGAAGCTCATTTTGTCAATTTCGACGTGAGCGAAGACTTAAGCCTTTCCTTTCATCCCGTGGTTCTGACCGGCTATACGCCCGGAGTCAGCATGCGTCTTAATTTTCATTCAAAACCACCACGACTTTAGAGTTTGTTTATTTTTGTTCGCACATTATGAAAATCGGACTGATCGGATACGGAAAAATGGGAAAAGCGATAGAAGCAATTGCTTTGGAACGCGGACACACCATTGTTTATACTGTTAATTCACAACAGCCTATCGAAAGCACAGATCTGCCTTCGGCCGATGTGGCCATCGAATTCTCACAGCCTGCTCTGGCGTTGAAACACATGAAGGCTTGCCTGGAACAGAACGTTCCTGTTGTGGTGGGCACGACAGCCTGGCAAGAACAGTTGCCGGAAGTCACGCAGCTCGTTGAACAGCACAGCGGTTCATTACTGCACGCGTCCAACTTCAGCATAGGCGTAAATATCCTGTTTCGTCTGAACGAAGAGCTCGCTCGCCTGATGTCGCCTCAAACCGATTACATTGCTTCGATCGAAGAAATTCATCACCTCCAGAAGCTGGATGCTCCAAGCGGAACCGCAGTAACACTGGCCGAAGGAATCATTTCACAACACCAGCAATATACTTCCTGGGACTGCGTTGAAGAAAGCGCACCTGTAAATCCGGGAGCACTGAAGATCATTGCGATCCGTGAGCCGGACGTTCCGGGAACCCACGAGATCCGTTATTCTTCGGATATCGATACATTGACATTAACCCATGAAGCGCACAACCGAAAGGGTTTTGCTTTGGGAGCGGTAGTAGCTGCCGAATTCCTGAAAGACAAAAAAGGACTTTTCACCATGCGCGACGTACTTGCAATCTAATCTATGAACGCACTCTATTTCTATATTTTCCTTCTGATCGTCCATCCGGTTCTCGCCATATGGTGGAAAAGCTTCGAACGCATCGGTCAGCCGGGCTGGAAAGCTTTTATTCCGGGACTGAACTACTACGTCGTGTTCAAAGCCGGCTCCCACAAGCCCTGGTGGTCGCTGCTGATGATCTTCCCGGGTGTTCATATCATTATGTGGATGGTGGCGAACGTAAGCTACATCCGTCGTTTCGGATTCTTTACGCTCGGCGATACCTTACAGGGAATTTTCTTTCCGTACCTGATTCTCTGGAAAATCGCCAACGATCAGAACATTCATGCCGTTCCGGACACGAACTGGGCAAATCCGAAAGAAGTACACGCACGCACCAACGGTGATCACGCCGTATTGTTCCTTTCGCTACCTGTTCTTGGTCACGCGATCGCGATGCTGCTGAGCTTCCGTTCCAACAAACCGGGAAAGAAATCCAAATTCAAGGAATGGGGTGATTCCATTTTGTTTGCGCTCGTTGCCGCAAGTATTATCCGTACGTACGTATTCGAGCCGTTCCAGATTCCGACGGGTTCCATGGAGAAAACCTTGCTGGTCGGCGACTTCCTGTTTGTAAACAAGCTGGCTTATGGTCCGAAAGTACCGGTAACACCGCTCTCATTCCCGCTGGTACACAACACCATTCCGTGGCTGAACATCCGCTCCTACTCGACTCTGGAAACGAGCGAATACCTGCGTTTGCCAGGATTCGGAAGTCTTCAGCGAAACGATGTGGTGGTCTTCAACTTCCCTTCGGGCGACACGGCGGTTTACGATCCACGCATTCCGGATGGCTTGATGGGCCACGATTATCACGGATTGCTCGTGAACGAAGCGTTTTACTTCTACAGGGCCGATCTGAATCAAAAACAAGCTGCTGTAGCTGCGAAACAGACTGAAATCCGTAACCAGCTCGTTGCCGACATGAAAAAGCAAGGAAAAACCGATGCCGAGATCGACGCGATGAAAACAACGATCGACGAACAGGCTGGAATCGATCTGAATGACTACCTGATGGGCGAATTCATCAAGAACCTGTCGTACTGGAAGAATGTGGCGCGCACTTCACTCGCTGAAACGCATGTTGCTTATTTCGGTCCAACGCCTATCAAACATTACGGGCTCGTTTCAAGGCCGGTCGACAAGCGCGNNGCTTCCGTATTATACGTCAACGGGAAACCGGCATTCGTAGCGGAAGAACAGAATATGAAATACAACGTGACCAATGGTACCGATATTCGTATTTCCACGCTGGAAGCAAGCGAAGACGAAGGTGGCTACGGTCTTCACCGCATGGATGGAGATTTCATCACCGAAAACGGCAGCGTAACAGTAGTTTTCGTTACAAAAGCCAAACTGGATCGTCTGAAGCGTCAGTTCACGAAAGCGAAGTTCGAAATAGACCTATTGAAGCAATACAGCGATTCAACATCTATCGTGACGAACTTCAATCGCATGGACAATCTGCAGTATTTCCCGAACGATCCGGATATCAACAACACGATTACCGATTTCACCCGCTTCCAGATCCCGAAAAAAGGAATGACCGTGAAGCTGACGAAGGAAAATATCGCGTGGTACCGTCGTATCATTGCCGCTTATGAAGGACACAAGCTCGTGGAAACGGCTAACGGAATCTTCATCGATGGCAAAAAAGCGACGTCGTATACGTTCGCCATGAACTATTACTGGATGATGGGAGATAACCGTTACAAATCTGCCGATTCACGCTATTGGGGCTTTGTTCCGGAAGATCATATCGTGGGACGCGCATCCATCGTCTGGTTTTCGAAAGGAGCACATGGCATTCGCTGGGAGCGCGTGTTCAAGGCTATCCGCTAAATGACTGCCATTTTCCCGACGGCTTACTTCGGAAGCGTTGCCTATTTTCAGCAACTGGTCCGTTGTAAAGAAGTTGTGATCGAAGTCTGCGACCATTTTCCGAAGCAAACCTTTCGCAATCGCTGTACGATCGTTACGCCGCAAGGAAGAACGCGTTTGTCTGTTCCGGTTGAAAAACCGAACGGCTCCAAAACGCCGACGTCAGAAATCATGGTTTCCGATCACGCCGACTGGCGCAAAGACCACTGGCGGGCGATTCAAAGCGCTTACGCATCCGCGCCATACTTTGATCATTACGCATCCGATATCTACAATTGGATCTATTCTAATGAACGTTCACTGATCCGGTACAACCTCCAGCTAACGCAATGGCTGATCGACTGTTTCGGGCTGGAAATCGCTTTTTCATTCACGGAAGACTATCATCCCTCCTATCCTTCGAATGATTTCCGGAATACGGATTTCGACCGGGAAGATCTGCCGGGATTTGTTCCCGTGCCGTATACGCAGGTTTATTTTGGCGACTCGACGTTTATTGCGAACGCTTCTGTATTGGATTTGCTGTTTTGTGAAGGGCCTTTGGGGCGGAATTGGTTGGTGAGTTGATGAGTTGGAGAGTTGGAGAGTTTTCGAGTTGTTGAGTTGTTGAGTTTGAGTATTGCGAGCTGATTTTGTAGTTGGAAACTATGCTTTCATAAATCGTTCAGTCTCATGAAGTGGGTTATTACTGGGATTTCGGTCAAATTTCGAAGCGTTAAAAAATGCCAAAATGCTTATTCCTGCTATGCATGCACAGGTTATTATTCCTAACTTTGTCACGATTTAGGTGGTTAGGTTAGGTTGATTAGTGAATGGAGTGAGGACGCCTGTCTTCGCTCCATTTGCATTTACGGAGGTTCTTTAAAATCAAAAAAAGGAGCTATTGCTGAGTAACGGGATCGCCGTTCAGCATGCTGGCTTCGGGAAATTCAAATGGCAGCTTTTCTTCGTAGAGGTATTTCTTTTGCGCCGTTTCAAACTCACGATACGTATAATAAACCCGGTTGCCGCGAATGAGCACTTTGTCAGGATATTTATAATACAACGGAATGCTTTCTTTCAGCTCGCCGGTTGCCAGATCGATGCGTCGCAGCGTTACTTGTCCATTCTTTTCATAAACCGAATAGATCTGTCCTGTCAGCTGGTCCTGGATGAGCAATTTCTGCCAGCCCGTTTGCTTTTCCTGTAAATGGTAGAAAATCGGAATGCTGTCTCGTTTATTTCCTTCCTGGTCAAAGCTGAACAACAGGTTTTTGTAGTGATCGAAGACAAAAATGGAATCGTTGCGCTCAAACAACGGAGCATACAGTTCCTTGTAGTAAATAGACTGCGTGAAGTAATTGGCGCCTACCCAGATTTCCGCATCGATGCCGGTTTCGTTCTCCATTTCCTTCGCCCAGAGCTTGGTACGGATATCTACCCATTTGTATTCCGAGCGGTAGAGCTCCATCATCAGATCATCTTCGATGTTAACGATCTTGCGGTAAACTGAATCTTCCGCTCCGAAGGTGTAATAGCCGAAAGCGGGATAATTGGGATCGAAATTGGAGAAGAAATACTTGCTGATCGTCGTATCGACAATCGGCGCAATGTAGGAGAAATAATAATCTTTTTGCAGCTCGCCGACGTAGACTTTTCCATCTTCCGCCGTAAGACCGTAAACGCTTGAGTTGGTTACCACATGCGGGTTGCCTCTGAAGTCGCGGATCAATTCATTTCCGGGTTCTTTCAGGCCGATTTCTCCCAGGATTTTCTCGCCATCGTACAGACAAAGCTCGGTTCCTTTTTTCTTGGTCCGCGCGTAAGTCAGCAATATCATTCGTCCGTCAGGCATGAACTCGAAATCGTCCACAGAAACCCGTTCCGATTTAAAAACCGGCCGCGGCACACCTTTCGGATAGACAACGAATTCGTTCAGATTCTGTGTTTTCACAAAACGCATGAACACCGTAACGGTGATCGTATCCTGTGGCTTACCTTTTACGACGATATCGCGCGTTTCCGAAGCATACGCCAGGTGCTCGCAATCGATCTTAATGCTGTCGCCGGGAGTTGCTTTGAATAACGCTTCACCTTTTTTACTGGTGAACGCGTGCGTATTCACAGCGCCGCTGAGCGCAATTTCGACATGATGAATGGGATCGCGCGTGGAACGGTCCATCGTGACCACTTTCACCAACACCTGCGCGCGGACAGCGAAGCCGCACAAACAAAAGAAAACGATTAGGCAGAACTGTTTCATGATCGTGGATTTCCTTTCAGATGCTTTCCAAAACAAATTTCCATAAATCGGTCTCCAGTCGCCGGTCTGCAGTCTCTGGTCTCAGACTTTCAGCATCCAGCCCATGGTATCTGGAATTTTTCCTGTCTTGAGGTCGTCGAGGTGAGCCAGTACTTTCTGAGAGAAGGTCCTGGTTTCGATTGCCGGAAGTACAAGATCTCCGTCGCGGTAGCCGATTTTCGCGATGTGTGCGATCGTAGCAGCTGTTCCGGCGCCGAAAGCTTCGGTCAGTGTTCCGTTTCGGTTCGCTTCAACGATTTCCTGAACGGTCACTCTGCGCTCTTCCACCGGCATTCCCCAGGCTTTGGCGAGGTCAACCACACTGCGTTTCGTAACGCCGCGCAGGATCGTATCGCTGTCTTCGGATGGAGTTACCAGTTTTCCGTCGATCACGAACACCACGTTCATCGTACCCGATTCTTCGACGTATTCATGAGTTTTACCATCTGTCCAGAGCAGCTGATGATAGCCTTTCTGCTGTCCGAGACGTGCCGGAAAAAGCGACGCACCGTAGTTTCCTGCGGTTTTCGCACGTCCAACACCTCCTTCGGATGCACGGGTATAGAATTCTTCGATTTTTACGTTCACCGGCTCGTTGTAGTAAGCTCCAACCGGGCACATGAAGATCATGAACTTGTAGGTTTCAGAAGGCTTGATGCCGATGAATTCATCTGTAGCAAACAGAAACGGGCGGATGTAAAGCGAGTAGCCTTCACGGGAAGGAATCCAGTTGCTTTCCACTTCCACCGCTTTGCGAACGAGCTCAACGAACATATCTTCCGGGATCACCGGCATACACATACGCTCGGAAGATTCGCGAAAACGCTTGGCATTCATATCCGGGCGGAAGATCAATACGTCGCCGCTGGCAGACTTGTTGGCCTTCATGCCTTCAAAAATGGACTGTCCGTAGTGGATAGCCGACATAGCCGGATGCATCGGGATCGGACCGAACGGCACGATCTCCGCGTCCTGCCAGGCGCCGTCCTTGTAATCCATAACAAGCATGTGATCGGAAAACACTTTTCCGAATGGTAAATTCTCCCAGTCAACAGTGTTAAGCTTAGACTCTTGAGTGGGAGTTACCTTGATAGATACGGTTTGTAACATAACGTGTTTTGTTGTGCGAATATACCTAAATATAGCGAGGGCATCAATAAGCCGGATATTTATTTATCCCGCTGCAGGTAGGCCGACAGCCGTTGTTATGTAAGGGAAAAGGCTATCTTTGGACACAATGGCATAGCTCTTGCCAGCACCACGACAAATACACGTAACATGAAGACGCTCATTTTCTTATGCTTTCTTGGGTGCATGCCGCTTTTTGCGCTTTCGGAAACGGTTTTTCTAAAAGGCACCGTCGGGAAATCGCCGGTGGTGATGCTCCTGGAAATCGAGGACGGCGAAAAGGTCTATGGGAACTATTTCTATACCAGAACGGGCTTAAATATTCCGTTCGAAGGCGTGACGCTGGACAAGAAATTCTCTTTTCATGCCGGTTCGCACTTCATCGATAAGGAGCAGCAGGAATTGTTCGTGCTTGATCGCTCGGCTAATTCTTTCACGGGAAAATGGACGTTTAAAGGGAAAACCCTGCCAGTAAAGCTGGAACAGATTACACGTGATCAGGTGGAACATCCTTATACGGTAAATCCTCTTTTCGATGTTGACGGCTATGACGATCTCGACTATTACCGCAGCTCATTAGCCGAATTCAAACGGTTGGATTCGGTAACCGTGATCAACGGCATCAGCCTGCAATGGTTCCGGGAAACACACAGCGGATTCGATATGTTTCGCGTGGTAAAAGGATTGCCGATGGACCAGATCACGTTTGTGAACAATTATATGGAGGCTTTACAGATCAACGCTTTCAAGGATTACGGACAATGCAGCTTTGGCGGCGACGAAGCTGATTATTCGGCTGACATCGCTTCCATTTTCGCAAACGGCGATTTCCTGTCATTCGCTGTCGGTTACAGCTATTACTGCGGCGGTGCACATCCGGATTTTTCGATCGTTTACCACAACCTTTCCCTGAAAAAGAAACAACCGCTCAATGCCGATGAAATTCTGCAATTCGAAGGCTATGTGTCGCAGGAAGAAAACTACTCACTTTGGTCCATTTACCGCGAAACGACTTTCGGTCCGATCGTTAATGGAGCACTGAAAGCAGCTTACCCGGGATATTTCTTCGAAGACGATCCCGAAACGGAAGAAGACGATATCGAAGATTGCAATTACAACGATCCGGCGCTCTGGGAATTTAGCGATGTGCTGATCACTTCATCAGGACTACAATTCAACGCTTACTTTGCTCGTTACATGCGGAGCTGCGATAGTCCGGAATGGGCCGTTTTGCCATTTGACGAGCTGAAAGAGTTCCTGAATCCGGAATATAAGGATGCGTTATTGAAAATCGCCGAGTAACCATGAACGATTAAGCCCTAGTTTTACCCGCTCATGGAAAAAAGCCGCGAAATACTCCAAAAAATCTGGGGATACGATCAATTTCGTCCGTTGCAGGAAGATATTGTCGACGCGGCTATATACGGCAAAGATGTTCTGGCGCTGCTACCAACCGGTGGCGGGAAATCCATCTGTTTCCAGGTTCCGGGATTGGCGCGCGAAGGTATTTGCATTGTTGTTTCGCCGTTGATTGCCTTGATGGAAGACCAGGTCCGTCAATTGGTGAAGCGCGGCGTTCGGGCCAAAGCTTTGACCAGCGGCATGTCGCACCGGGAAATGGATATTACGCTCGACAATGCCCGTTTTGGCGGATTGGATTTTCTGTACGTGTCGCCGGAGCGCATTCAGACGCGCCTGTTCCTGGAACGGGTGAAAAACATGGAAATCGGCTTGCTGGTCGTGGACGAAGCGCATTGTATTTCGGAATGGGGACACGATTTTCGTCCGCCTTACCGTTCGATCGCCGTACTACGTGAATTGCATCCGCAAGTGCCGGTTATGGCTGTTACGGCCACAGCTACGGCGGAAGTCAAGCAGGATATTATCGAAAATCTGCAATTGCAAAATCCGGCTGTTTTTGAAGCGACTTTTGAGCGGCCAAATCTCACCTACGAAGTATTTCCGGTCAGCAATAAAACGGAGGCTATCGTTTCGCTTTGTAACCGTTTGAAAGGCCATGTCGGGATCGTTTATTGCCAGACGCGCCGTAGCGTGAAGGAAATCATGCAATTACTACAGGCGAAAAAGATAAAAGCGAATATGTACCACGGCGGAATGGACGCCGATCAGCGCAGCGCTTCATTGCAGGCATGGCTTTCGGAAGAAACGCCTGTCATGGTGGCGACGAATGCGTTCGGAATGGGCATCGATAAGCCAAACGTGCGTTTTGTTGCGCATTACGAGCTGCCGAACAATCCCGAAGCGTATTTCCAGGAAGCCGGTCGTGCCGGTCGCGACGGACAGTTTTCCCGCACATTCGCTTTTGTGGAATCGAACGACCTGAACGAGCTGGAAGCAAAAGTACTTGCGCAATTCCCGGAAATCGAAACGGTGAAGCTGGTGTATCGCGCATTGTGCAATTACCTGAAGATCGCTATCGGCTCCGGTGACTCGGAAACGTATGCGGTCGATTTCAACGAGTTTACCAAACGGTTCAACCTCTCGCCTGCTGTGGCATATCCGGCTTTGAAGCTGCTGGAAATGAACGGCGACCTGGTTTTCAGCGAAGATGCTTTTCACAGCTCACGGGTGTAAATCACGATCAACAATACACATTTGTACAGCTTTCAGCTTTCCAATCCGACGGTCGATCCGCTGATCACGCTACTGTGTCGCAATTACTCGAACATTTTCGACCAGTTTTACGAGATCAACGAACGCGAGATCTGTCGCTGGCTGAAGATCGATCGAAACGAGCTCGATCGTCAATTGCGTTTTCTGGAAGAACGCGGGATCATCGATATCAACTGGCGTACGACCGATCCGCTGGTGACATTCCTCCACGAGCGTTTCCCGGACGATTACTTAGAGCTGCGACCGGAAACCTATCACCGGAGAAAAGAACGTGCGCTGTACCGAATGAATGCCATGCGCCGTTATGTGACAGAAGAAACGTGTCGCTCACAGCAATTGATCGGCTATTTCGGACAGGAAATCCAGCCATGCGGTCAATGTGATGTTTGCAAACGCCAGCGATTAAAGGAAAACACGCTTTCGCTTCGGAATGTTGTTCTGGAACAATTGAAAACACCTTCGACTTTACAAGAAATCCTGCAGGCTTTCGATGAAACCGAATATGCCAGTGTAAAGGGACTGCTAAAAATCCTCCTGACGGAAGAAGCGATCAGTTTCTCGGATGGGAAGTATTCGCTGTGCTGAGGCTGCGCTTCAGATCGAGCACCTCACGCTGCAAAGCCTGGATGGATTGCGCCAGTGAGTGATCGTCTACACGCATTTCCGGCAAGGACGGCGAAATGTAGTTCACAAATTTCCAGACTTCCAGCACATCGTTTACGTGGACCATATAAGGCTGGTAGATCGGATTCGTTGAACACAATTCCAGCGACTGATTCGGGCCGATAAAATTGTTCACGATCTTGAACACGATACCATCGTCTTTCGTCACGACAATACACGGCGTTCCGTTGCGGATGCTTGCCCAGTTCTGAATGTATTCCGCCACGACGAACGAGCCTTCATCCACCGGCGGCATGGAATCTCCAACAATCGGAAACGAGCGGTATTTGCGGTCGCGGGAAAGAAACGGCAAGCTGAACGTCGGCAATACTTTCAGGTAATCCGGATCGGAATAGCCGGCCGTGTAGCCTGCTCTCGCCTGCTGCGGAATCAACTCGATGAGCTCGTTTTCGTCCGCGTCGACAACAGCTGTTAATACACGCAGGTTTTTACCGTTTACATCGGCGTAAAGACCATTGCCTATTGCTTCCCATTCGGATTCGGAACAAGTGGAAAGATCGCGGGTGAGCAAAAGATTCAGCGGAATGGAGTAGTAATTTCCCAAAGCCACGAGCGTATCGAGCCCCGGCTCGGCAATACCATTCTCATATCCGGAATAACTGCTTCGCGTGAGACCGAGATCTCCGGCCACTTCTTCCTGTGATTTTTTCTTTTGCTTCCGCAGGAGCTTCAAATTATTTCCAAGCACCATTTGATTGAATTTTAATCAAATATATGATTAATTTTTAATCCGACAAGTTTTCGCAAAAAACACGAAATTGATTTACCGTTGGTTTACAAACAAAAATGGCCGGAATTGCTCCGACCACTTTTGCTGAATTTATTAAGGGAAACTGTTACTAATCGTAATCGACAGCGAATGATCCTTCGGTGATGTTGAACGAATTCGTGTTGGAATTTCCTGGAGCAGGCGTCGCAACGTAGCTGAATGTTCCTTCGATCTGTTTTGTGGAAGTATTGTGTGACGTGATCGTTAACGTTCCGGTACCGATTGCAGACGCATAAACATCATTCATCGTCTGTCCGACATTGTACAATCCCTGTATTGTTGAACCGTTGAATGTATAAGTTCCCGGCGCGATGTTGTTCGGC
This sequence comes from Flavobacteriales bacterium UBA5871, assembly GCA_002432085.1. GTDB lineage: Bacteria > Bacteroidota > Bacteroidia > Flavobacteriales_D > Crocinitomicaceae > Fluviicola. Next base: position 562 of record DJFN01000052.1, on the reverse strand, counting down.
ATATGCAGACCGATCGCAGGAAACGAGCTGTTAGCCGACGCCGAAATGACAATTTTCGAAGACGCCGTGAATTCGAGTGCATTCAGAATGGTTTCGTTGAAGGTTGCTCCATCGACTTTAGCACTGAAGCTTTCCGTAAAAACCGGATTTCCGCTTTGATCGCCTTCCGGATCTGTGTCGTCTTTTTTGCAAGAAGAAAAGGCAATAGCAATTGCCAGAACGCCCATTACAGGCCATGATTTAAAGGTGGTTTTCATTATTATTTTGTAAAGATTATAAGATAAAGTTAGCAGTAGTTGTTGAAATTCATACGATTCCAGGAAATTTTTATTCTCGCATAGTCCTAAACAAAAAAATCCCTGCCGGATTGACAGGGATTTAATAGGATTTGGGGATTCTCCTCCTCCAAAAAAGGGGAAAGAATTATTTTCCAGCGCGCTTGCGGTCTGTTTCTTTCAGCAAAATCTTACGGATACGCAGGTTTTCCGGTGTTACTTCTACGTATTCGTCGTCCTGAATGTACTCGAGGCATTCTTCGAGGCTGAACACTTTCGGTGGCGCC
>DJFN01000139.1 GCA_002432085.1 Flavobacteriales bacterium UBA5871 | reverse complement strand
GTGCTTCGCGCAATTCGATTCGTGTACACGGCGCGTCGGCTTTCCTCCCGAAAGCATTGGCCGGGATGTGGACGATCGTTCCTTTCGGACAGGTGATGATTGTGTCTTTTGTGTTATCGATGCAGAAAACGTCCGGGTCGGGAAGCAGCATTTTGTAGAGGTCCTGGATATCCGAAACGATTTTTTCCTCCTTCGGTTCCGGTTTCAGCGATTCGGTGTAGCTAAATGTGATTTCTACCCGGCGATTGAGGGCCTTTCCGGCTTTTGAACTATTCGATCGGGCCGGTTCCTTTTCGCCGAAAGCTTCCCTGCGAGTGATTGGAATGACAGCGTCTTTACCTTTGTGTTTTTCCAGGTAAGCCACCACGGCATCCATGCGTCGATTGGAAAGCGCATCGTTGTATTCGTCACTTCCGTCCGAATCGGTATGCGCGGTAATGGTGACCCTGATGTCGCAGGCACACGTATCATACAGCGTCAGGAAATTATTCAGCACGCGCTCGGCTTCGGGTTTGATCACGCTTNNCTTTTATCGTGGTCGAAGTAAACGACGAACGTTTCGTGGTTCTCCTGTGCAAAGGCAGGCGAAAAGCCGAAGAGCACGAACAGGCAAACGATAAGGCGGAAGCTGGTCTTCATAACGATAGGTTTAGCAGTTTCTACCCCTAACGCAGGAAAGCAGGCTGCCGATATGTTCAATCGGGTAAAAATAACCTGAAAATGAACAAATACGCCTTCACCACGATAACAAAACGTTTTCGTTCGAACATTATAATCTCAATTCAACTGAAATTTTAACAGGACCGACGACTGGAGACCGATGACTGAACCCCGAAGCAGATTCACCTTCGTCGTATCGCTTTGTGTTGCAGACCGGATGACTGGAGACCGGTGACTGGAGGACTGGTAACCGTCTAACGGATAACAGTCACGTGACCACGATAAACCAACTCCTGCTGATTTCCGTCCAGGATCGTTACTTTGTAGGAATACAAGCCGAATTCAACCAGCTTGCCGGTGAGCTGATGCGTGCCGTCCCAGCCTTCAGCCAGGTCTTTCGTTACGAAGATCGGTTGTCCCCAGCGGTCGAAAATCGTCATTTCATAGCTGTACACATCTGCGAACGAAACAACCGGCAGGAAAATCGGATTCAATCCGCCCGGCGTAAAAGCATTTGGTATGTAAACCAATGGTGTGATCGCCGTACAAGCTACGTTGGAAAAACTTTCTTCGGTAAAGCCGTATTGGTTCGGACCTTCTTCAGCCATGACTACATAACAGAATTGGCCGGAAACCTGTCCGAATTCACTCACATCGTCTTCGTAAAAACGGTGATCGGTGGTGACTATCGCCAGGGGTGTCGGATCCATATTGCCGTCGATGCCACGGAAGAGGTAATAATTCAGTACGCCGCCGTCAAATTCCGAATAAGCGCTCCAGTTAACGTAATTCACCAGCGTCGTCTGATCCGTCGCTACGTGCAGCAGAATTGTATTCGCTTCGTTGGAAACGGCGCCTTCACGACCACAGCTGTCAATCACAACCGCCCGGTAGCGATAGCTGTATTGGCTTACGTCTACATTTCCGTCTACATGCGTCAACGTTCCGGTAACAGCAGGCAAAGTCGCAATCGCTTCGAATTCGCCGTTGCGCGGATTGTATTTTTCCAGTCGGATGGACATCACGTTCGTTCCCGTCGTGATCTCGTGTCGAAGCGTTACCATGTTGTTTTCGACGGTCGCCACGCGCAGGTAATGCACATCCGGAGGTTCAGGCCCGTTGACGGTAAAACAATCGAGGTTCGAGAACGATTCGGCTCCTGTAGCGGTATTGGTTGCCCGTATNNAAACAGTAATTGGCAAGCGGAACCAGACCAATCTCGAATTCCGGATCGGCCGCACTGCCGACACTCGTCCACGGTCCGCCATTGACGCGCATAAACACCGTGTAATCGCCAAGGTTGGTCGTCCATCCGTGATAGCCTGTCCAGGAAAGTAAAGCCGTGTTATTACAGATATCGATGGTATGTGTGAGGAACATCGTGGTGTTGATGTCGGCCTTGGCAGATGTCTGGTAGCCTTGCGGAATGGCATCCGTGAGGCAGGAATCGAAGGCGGCTACGGTATAAGTCAGCGGCCCGTCTACGTTCACATCGTGGATATACGTCGTGTTTCCGATTCCCCAGACCGTATCGATCGGGATCACGTTGCCGAATTCGTCTTTCTGGTAAATGACATAGCCGTAAGTATCGGATTGCTCATTCTGATTCCACGTGATCACTACGTTTCCGGTCAGCGTATCGATCGTAACGGAGTAGATTTCCGGAATATCCGGCGTGAGCATGTCTTCGAAAAGATCGCCGGCAATATTCGAGTTGAAATCACAGGTCGGCGTGCTGTAAACTACCCGGTAATTCAGGAAAACTTCACAGATACGGATTGTGTCGAGGTACTGCGTCGTATGGTACGGCAGCGTCGCGATCGTAGTCCACGTACCGGTCGGATATTCCATCTGGATCGTCACCGTCGGGGCCATTCCCGGAAGCGGGTCCGTTGCCGGTGTGTTCCATTGCAGGTTGGCGGTCCCGTTGTTGGGATTCAGAAGAGCGAGATAGACGTTTCTGACCGTATCGCTGGTCGTTGTGGCGTTGCCGTTACAGCCGGAGATCACATGCACGAAGAAATCCAGCGCTGCGCCGGCTCCGGGAACCGTGGCGGAAGTCGTACCGATCGGGTATGTTCCGACCAGACCGCTTTGGACGGTGTGCAGTTCATATTGAATGAACGTTCCGTTCGGATCGGCTACGGCATCCCAGGAAACGGTAATGTCACCATTGACGGCAGTGGAAATGCAATTGATCTGCGTGGCCGGAATAATACCCGGATTGCGCACATTGATCGTCACCGTGCGATACGTCACTTTCGGCACCTGGCAGTAATTGTCTTGTACTTTGAAAACGAAGTAATACGGCATCACTTCCGCTACGTCGCCATAAGGTGTCACCAGGTGATCGCAATCGGTTTGCCAGTTGAATTGTACGCTCGAACCCTGAATGCCGGTGATCGGAGGCAATTGGTCGAGTGTTGCACACGGAGCGATCGCACAGCCCGTCGGGCCGGTAACCGGTGATCCGTACATCATGCCGGTGGTCGTCAGAATATTGCTTTGTGGCGAGCCGTCCTGCAATAATTCCACGTCGGTGGATTGCAGGTTGAACGTAACGAGTGTTCCGGCATCGATCGTTGTTTCAAACGTTCCGGCGAACGGTGGTGTAATAACCGGTGCCGTATTGGCTCCTGTACAGTTCAGCACAACGAGCTGCATTTCGCGTTCCACTTCGGCGATCAGGACATTTTCACGGTAGCTGCGCGCCACGATCTTCACCACGTAGCTGCCAAGCGTAAAGCTGCGAAAGGTGAGCTCTCCGGATTGCGGATCGAGCTGTGCCGCGACATTTCCCGGTTGAATGGACGCATCCGGTGTCGGTGACGTGGAGCTGAAACCCGGCTCGAACGGAACGGGAACGGGATTGATCGGCGGATTGAAATCGCCGGTAGGGAAGTGGTCAAGCGGCGTACCGAAGCTCAGGCTCAATGAATCAAGATCCATGTCGACCGCATGCATGTTGTAAGCGTAATCTTCGCCCGAGCAGCTTACCAGGTATGGATCCTGCAGAAAACGCGGCGAATTGTCCATACAAGCGCCCGGCGTACTACCCGGAATGGCATACATGCGTGCTGCGAGCGTAATACCGTAAGTCGATGGATTCGTCAGGTTGGTTATGTCTGTACTTCGGGAAAAGTTCTCGTAGGTAAAGATCCAGCCTGTTCCGGGCGGTGGTGTTCCTGCGAGATTGATAACGGCACTTCGGTAGGTAATCTTTTCGATCGCCCCGGTACCGTTTCCGGCATTGGCGCCTGTTCCGCAATCGAGTGCAGGAGGTGAGCCCGGCACGGGGTTACAGGTAGGAGAAATATCTTCGCGGCTGATGAAAGCTACCGGAATATTCGTAACGGTCGGGTGGTGCCATACACGAATGTTTTCGGCAACGGTATTGATCTCGGCGCCATTGCAATCGCGGTAAAAAACCAGCTCGAACACGTAGCCGTTTCCGTTGCAGCGCCAGGTGATCTCTCCGCCCATGACATGCGATGCCCGGACCGTTAGCACGGAGCAGCAAAGAATAAGGAGCAGGAGCACACGCATCAGCATAGCTTTTAAACGGTTATTTGCCTCGTTTAGTGTAAAACGTAACACTTCCCGCAGTAGTTGCTAGCCGGCGGTCACAATCAGGAAATCTTTCCAGTCGAGGTACAACGCCGCCAGCTCGCGGATACGCTCAGGCGTAATCGCTTTGACCTTCCGGATCGCCTCGTCGTAAAAGTCGAGATCGAGGCCGTACATATCCACACTGTTGTACATATCCATCATCGCATACGGCCCGTCGGCGCTTTTGAGCAGCTGTCCGAGCATGTAATTGCGCACAAGCCCGAGCTCTTCCTTCGACACCAATTCGGTTTGCAAACGCTCGAGTTCGTAGCGTATTTCCTTCAGCGTAGCTTGCGTTACATCGCTTCCTACTTCGGTCACGATCACGAAATAGCCGCTGTTGTGCAGCTCCATCATGGCCGATCCGATTCCGTAAGTATAGCCTTTGTCTTCGCGGATGTTGGACATCAGACGGCTGCCGAAGTAATCACCGATAATGGTGTTTACCACCTGGAATTCGATGTAATCCGGATGCGTTTTCGGGAACAGCAGTTTTCCCATGCGAATGGCCGATTGAACGGCGCTGTCGACCGGCAAATGCAATTCGCGCTGAGTCGTTTCAAAACCGCCGCCGTAAACCGGAGTCGTTTCCATGGCCCACTGACCGAACAGGTCGATGAGTGCATCAACCGTATCCTGTTCCACGTTTCCGACCAGCGTAATGCGGTTCAGTCCGTTGAGGTAATGCTCTCTGAAAAAGCGCTTCATTTCCGGGTAATCCACCGATTCGAAGTCTTCTGCTTTGGAAACGGTAGAATAGTCGGCATCGGAGGCGAACAATGCTTCGCGAAAGCCCTGCTGGGCCACGTTTTTCACCTTCTGACGGTTCTCGTTGAACTTCTGGCTCATCGAACGCAACGCGTCATCCACTTCGTTTTCGCGGAAGCTCAATCCGTTGATGGAATTGGCAACGATCGAGGAAATAGTGCTCAAGTGCTCGCGCAGGCAGTAAATGCTCACTACAGCCGCTTCAAAGGAAAGATCGGTGTCGAGAAAACCGCCGAGTGCATCGATGGCTTCGTGGATCTCTACGGAAGAGCGTTCATGGGTTCCGGAAAACAGCAGCGAGTGTACGATTGCCGGAACGCTGTTCTTTCCGCGGATGATCCCGGCGTCGAAAAAGAGGTCGAGACGGACCGTATCGTTCGGAACGTCTTTCATCCAGAGCAATGGAACGCTCGGCGTAACGTCGAAAATATGCGGTTTGATGAAATCGATGTGCTCGATCGTCTTAACCTCGGGTTGTTGTGTTCTGTTGATCATGCACGGATGGCTTTTACGCGTAAAACGGAGCAATTTTCTTTTTTCAGCATGTCGCGCGACAATTCACGAATGTGCTCGGCGGTGATGGATTGATACAGCGTGTTTTCTTCGTTCACGCCGTTTGCATCGCCCAGCAGTTCATAGAGACAAAGATTCATGGCGCGGTTAAGCAATCCCTGTTCCTGGAATTCCTTCACCGTACGGATCTTGTTCAGCAATTTGGTCGTTTCGGCCGAAGAAAACGGGTGAACGATCAGGTCGTTCAGTGTTTCCCACAGCGCTTGATCCAGTTCTTCGAAGCTGACACCGTCGCGGAGCTTGCCATCGATGACCAGTAAGCCTTCGTCGAGCGAGCCGGTAATGTAAGCATTGATCGACGTCACGAGCTTCAGGTCTTTTTTCAGCCTGCTATACAACCGCGACGATTTCTCACGTCCAAGCGCATCGGAAATGATATCGGAAACGTAGTATTCGAACGAACGGCGCTCGGGCATTTTGAAAGCATAATAGAACGCATCGTTCGGAACAACCCGTTCGATGGTCTTTTCGCGCATTTTCTTCTGTTTAGGCTCTTTCGGCAAAATGCGCTCGGGCTTGAGCGCTCCGGGAATGTTGCCGTACCATTTTTCGACCAGCGCTTTGGTTTCTTCGAAGGAAATATTCCCGGCAATGCACAAAATGGCGTTTCCGGGATGGTAATGGGTTTTGAAAAAGGCTTTCACGTCTTCCATCTGAGCTTCCTCGATGTGACGGATTTCCTTCCCGATTGTCGCCCATTTGTAAGGATGCGTCGTATAAGCCAGCGGCCGCAGCTCGAGCCATACATCGCCATACGGTTGATTGAGGTAGCGCTGCTTGAATTCTTCGATCACCACGTTGCGTTGTACTTCCAGGCTTTTCGGCGTGAACGCCAGCGACAACATGCGGTCGCTTTCCAGCCACAAAGCCGTTTCGATGTTCTGCACCGGTAACGTGTTGTAGTAATTCGTGATATCGTTCGATGTAAACGCATTGCTTTCGCCACCCGCAAACTGCAAAGGCGCATCGAAGTCGGCGATGTTAACGGAGCCGCCGAACATCAGGTGTTCGAACAAATGCGCAAAACCGGTCCGGTCTTCGGATTCGTCGCGCGCACCCACATCGAACAGCGTATTCACGACCGCCATCGGCGTTGCCGGGTCGAAGTGGTGAATGACCGTCAGCCCGTTGTCCAGTTTAAAACGATTGAACTCGATCATTGAAACGCATATTTGGGCTGCTGCCACTCGGCAATCGCCTGGTTAAACTCGGTCATGATTTCTTTTACGACATCGCCTGCCGGTTTGATCTCGCTGATCAGTCCGGAGATCTGTCCGATTTCCAGCTCACCTTCCACGAGATCGCCTTCGAACATGCCTTTTTTGGCGCGTCCGCGGCCTAAGAGCTCGTTCAGCTGTTCTGGTGAAGCACATTCGTTGTAAGCGGCTTCCACTTTATGGAAAAATTCGTTTTTCACCAGTCGCACAGGTGTCAGCTCTTTCAGTGTGAGCATCGTTTCGCCTTCTTTGGCCTTCACAACCACTTCTTTAAAGCTGTTGTGTGCCGAAGATTCCGGCGTAGCTACGAAGCGCGAGCCGATCTGAACGGCATCTGCGCCAAGCGTCATGGCCGCCAGCATCGCTCTTCCGGTTGCAATGCCGCCCGCCGCGATCAACGGAATGGAAATTTCCTTCGCCACGATCGGAATGAGACACAGCGTCGTTGTTTCGTCGCGACCGTTATGACCGCCGGCTTCGAATCCTTCGGCAACGACGGCGTCAACTCCTGCTTCCTGTGCCTTCAAGGCAAATTTCAGGCTGGAAACCACGTGCACGACTTTAATTCCGTGCGATTTCAGCATCGCCGTATACGTTTTCGGATTGCCGGCCGAAGTAAACACGATCGGAACCTCGTGTTTGATGATCGTTTGAATGTGTTCCTCGATGCTCGGGTACAGCATCGGCAGGTTCACGGCAAACGGCTTATCGGTGGCCGCTTTGCATTTTTGAATGTGCTCGTCGAGAATGTGCGGGTACATCGAGCCCGAGCCGATGATCCCGAGTCCGCCGGCATTGGAAACGGCCGCAGCCAGCTCCCAGCCCGAACACCAGATCATGCCCGCCTGTATAATGGGATAGTCGATATTGAAAAGTGAGGTGATCCTGTTTTGCATTCGTTGGTAAATTAAAACGGGGTTTTGAATTCGAATACGAAAATACGAATTACCAGCGAGCAAAGTGGATATCGGGGTGTGCCGGATTGAATCAGGAAAGAGTGTAGTTAATGGACGTCATTACGAGAGAGATGCTACTTTCCTTCATATTTTAAAGACAGGCTTTACGTTATTTCCGAGATCCCAAACCATGCTTTCACTTGATGAATCAAGTATTGGTACATGAAACTAACTTTCATGGATTTGTTGTTCGCAATTAAGTGTCTCTATTGGTGAACGTAGTCACTTAAAACAATTCTGTTTCCTATTCGTCTTAAAACGAACATAAATAGGTATGGTTTGCACCTGATGTTGGTATACCCATGTGACTATCAAAATTATCAGGGTAATTTGCTGCGATGTATTCTATTGATGAGATCTTTTCCAAATAAGGTAAAGCAAATTTGTCTATCATTTCTATGAAGAAATCATTATCAGAAGATTCTGTATCCCACGCTTTAAAGTCGTTAGTCATCTTATTTGCAATGTTTGAAAACTCACCACTTAAATGACAATCGGAGATCTTAGAGGGCTTCTTGTTCCCCTCAAATTGATAAACTATTCCATAGTCTACGAAAAATCTCGTTGGTGACATTGTGTGTTTCCTCGGTTTTACAAGTACAAATGAGCCATTCACTAGTTTATAGACACTATCTTTTCCCTTCATGGTAAATCCTTCACTTACCATATGATTCAATATCAAACCCTTAATCTCATTATAATCCATGACTCACATTTTTCGAGTATCAAATTATGAATCATTTCATTCGTATTATTTCCACAATTTCTACTTTATGATCATTCGAAGGGTATCCTTTTTCAAGGGATAGGTAGCTTTAATAGAGTCAATACGCTCTTTTGTAATTGTAAAACTCGAATGTTCTCCCCTAATTTCAGTGGTTAAATCCATTCGAAGTGTATCTCCTTCATAAATTGTTCTTTTCAAACATTGATTCGATACTTTAAGTGTTTTTTGGGGATCAAACATGTCTGACATAAAAAACTTCGATGAATCACATAGAATGAAATCTTTTTTAAGTGATATTTCAATAATCGCTTTATTCTGTTTTATACTAATATTAGTAATAGATCCAATTTCAACCCCTTCAGATATTACAGGCATTGAGATATGAATTCCTTCTCCTACAGTTGATGACTCCAGATAATAGACAGAAAGCTCCTTAGAGCAGCTAAAAAGACTAATAAAAACAATTGCTCCAATTAAATAGTTGCTTTTTTTCATATAATAGCTTTACGGCTATACAATCAACATTGGTGGGACATTAACGGACATAATCACTATAAATAATCTTATCCTCTACAATTACTTTAACAGCTAAACATGCTATTAGAAAGTGTTGGTTATCAGATTGTATTTTCAAATAACAATGTTTGAGTTTCTCAAGTCCTTTTCGTTTTTCAAATAGATGTATTTTCTCCTGTTCAGTCAATTGGGTTAATTCTACTCCTTTATAGATTCGGCTAAACTCAAAATACTCAAGGCCATCGAAAATGATTTGCAAACTTCCAGAATCTTCCAATGATTCCATAATCAACTTAGAATGACCAAATTGATAGGACTTTATATAAAAGCTACTGTTATTTCTGTACATGATACAATATTATTCATTTTTTATCACGGTTCATAAACTGGACTAGTAGGAGTATATTGTCCACCATTATAATCATAAAACGTTGTGAGTGACCTTAAAAGTGGATTTCTCATAATAACTCTATATTCATCGGCAGTGATAGATCTACTCGGATAATTAGTACCAGTAAGATTTTCGGGGGAGTCTACCCGTCCCTTATGTTCCCATGATGTTGGATCTTCTGCTAAAGAAAAGTGGAAAGTTGTTCCTGGAATAGCAGCTAATGCAAGAAACGCTGTCTCAATAGACTTAGGGTTTAAAAAATTAACTCCATCACCCCAACCGCCAGAGACATAAAATGGTACCCCTCCTACCTGAGCACTTAAGCCCGGTAAATGTATTTGTAAACCCAATACAACCTTATTGCCTCCTGAAATATTTTCATCTGGAATAGTGATTGGTTGCGTGGGCGCATCTACTTTAGTTTCATCAGCGACAATCGGATAAGTTGTTGGCTGTGAAATTGTCCATTCCTGTGGAGGATTTGTCCAAGAATCATATAGTATCCTTGCTTCAGCACCAATTACAATCCCCAACGCTGCGCCAGCAGCTAATCCAGCGACAGGAGATGCCGTTCCACCTGAACCAACTGTAGCTTCACCAGCACCTTCTAATATAAATATACCTGTCGCCAAGGCGACACTTGCTCCTTGTGAAACAGGTTGTTCCTCCTTATGCGTGACAGCCGTCGCTCCTTGTGCAAATTCACGAGGGGATCCATCAGGATTATGGTAACTCTTTACTCCATTACTTTCAAAATAGTATCCTAAATATAGTAGATTGTTCTGCCTTGCATAATTGAGAATCAAGTCACTTCTCCATAAAGCCATCTCTGGTTTTGTAACAACATTCCCATTGTTATCTTTAAAAAGATGTACTTCCAATCCCTCCAACTCAATCCCATCAATCACCCTATTCTCCGAAAACGCATAGGGCGAATTATGCGGATACTTCGCCGCCAACGGATCCACCGCAAAAAACCGGTAAGCCGTCTCCGGATCGATACTAAACGGCTTCTCTTCTGCAAAACCCACTACAGCTAGCGTGCGTGTATCGAATAGCGAGCGACCAATCGCTGCGAGCGTGTCATCGGTAAAGAATTCATCGTAGGCACCTTTGCTCAGCGTAGCGGTTCGCGTCCGGTCGGTTTTCGATTCAAAACGCCCGAAGGGCTGGTGATTTTCGGTCGGGCGATTCGCTGCCGATTTCCCCGAGAGCCAGTCTAAATACTGTTCTTCGGGCATATTGCGGTAGCCGCTGTTGTACAATTCGGCTACCAGCTTTTGGTGTTCCAGCGCAACGGCCATGTTCTGATCGGCGAGCTTGCCCAGCACTTTTTCCTTCAGCAGCTTTGCGGAAATACATCCGGGGAAATAAGCCAGTGAAGTAGTTGCACAGCGAAGCATGAACTCACCATCGCCAATGCCGTAAATTTTCTCGTAGCCTTTTGCAAGGTCCAGCAAACAGAGCGCCAGCTCCTGCTGATCACCGAGCGGCTGCATGTAAAGGCCGTTCTGGATCGTTTGCAGGTTCACGTAGCCCGAAGTCATGATCCATGCATCAACAGGGAAAGTACCATTGGTGAGCTCGGTGTTGTACATGCCCGTTTTGCGGGATGAGCGCTTGACATAAATATGATTGGGAGCCAATGCCAAGTGTGATTCCAGTCCCGATTGTTCTGCTAAAATGTTGTACAAATAAGCCAGCGACTGGCAATTGCCGGTTCCGGTTTGCAGCAGCGTCGAAACAAACGTGCTTTTCCAGTCCTGCTCACCGTTGAAATCGATCGGGTTGTAGGTCATGGGCAAATGCAGCAGCAGCAAACTGTCGAAATCAAAGACAATGGTGTCCTTCATGGTAGCGAACAAACCTGCGTGTTGCAGAATCGTATCGCGGTCCGGAAAGGCGTAGTCGAAATCGTCGGCGTAAACCCTGGAATAAAGCTGAGCTAGTGTTTGCAGCTCTGCAATCTGCTGGTTGTACAACTGCTCATCGAGCTGTCCGTTCGCAAAAGCGTTTTCAACGAGGAATACCGCATCTTTAAAGCTGGCAGCTCGCCTTCCTTCCAGCATCGAACGAATAGCGGTGAAAGACTTTTCGTAGAGATTACGCTGAAAAGCAATGGAATCATAAGCGACACCCGCCTTCACCAATTGATCCGTTCCGGCATGAGGACGAATCGTATCCTTAAATCCATTTTGAGCGATCGTTTGCGCGGTTACAGGAGCTGAAGCAATGTGTTCTTTCTGCAAAGCCTGCGTGGGACGACAGCCGAGCAGGAAAAGGAATGCGAAGCAATAGAGAAAATGATGTGGTTTCATATCAGGTGATTATTCAGGTTGTGGTTGAGGATCCAGCGTTTTGAGCCATTGCTGGTATTCGGCTTCCCCGAAGTATTCATATCCGAGATTGTCGGTTAGCGCATAGAGTTTATTCCGGTCTTTGAAAATGGCAGCTGTAACAGGATCTGCAAGCACTTGTTTTTCGGTTTTATAGCCCTTTTTCGCCGCGGCATAATTCAGCAGAACAGTGTAGTAGTCGGATTTGCCGAGCAACGCATGGATATTGGTCGGATGAATGGCTATCGCACGATTCAGGCATTTCAGATTGAACTCGTCGTGTCCCATTTGAATGTCTTGTTTACCGAATCGCCAGCTGTAATACACCGACAGATCGACCAGGCAATTAGCGATCACTTGCTGAGTGTTCAGCGTGTCAAGGTAAATTCCGCTGGTTATGGAAGCTACTTTGACATAACCCGAGCCAACGATCCATGAATCGCTGACGGCAACACCGCTGGTGAGCTCGAGATTCCGCAGCTGGCCGCTTTCGTCCTTGTATTTGATAAAGGAATGCGAGGGTGAAAACGACAGCCACGCTTCTCCACCCAATTCCTGAACAAGGATCAGGAACAACAGGGGCAGGGATTTACATTGTCCTTTGCCAGTTTTAATCAGCTTGGAAACAAACAATTGCCTGATGTCCCGGATGCCGAACGGGTCGTTGAAATCATAGGTCTTTGGATAGGTTGTAATGGTCTTTCCATCCGTTGCGATCGTCAACGTATCGCACATGAACCGGTAAACGATCTGGTTGATGGCCAGCGGATCATTAGCCGGCAGGTTTTCGGCTTTCATTTGTGCTTTGAGAAGCGAAACGATCCGGGCAACCTGGTTACAGAACGTGGTGTAATCCATAGTTCCGTCCGAAGCGGCGTTTTCGGTCAGAAAAACAGCGCGCTTCAAATCAGCTGTTGCTTCACCGTTCAGCATCAGATCGATCTCTGCATAAGCCTGGTCGAAATACTGCTTCTGACGGGTGAGCAATGGCAACGAAGTGGAGATTGTCTTTCGATTGGTTGTTACTTCAGCCAAAAGCTGTTTAACCTGATGAACAGATTCTGATGTTTTTGAAGGCAAAGGAACACCAGGATTTACGACCTGGTTCGGAAATGTTTGCTGATAAGCGAACGGTTGCCGGGGACTATTTTCCGAATGATTTCCGTTTGGAAAGTTAGAATGTGTCGTACTGATCGGCTGAAATTGAATGGGCTGCGGCGGAGCAGGATGACCGATTTGCCCGTACCCCGGCAGGAATAGTAAAAGAGAAAAAGCGAATAGTAAGACTTTTTGTGGCATAAGCCAAAGTTAATAAAAATATCACCGCTTCGAGCTGAAGGAATAAAATAGCCGGCTTAATGGCTATACTTTCAAACAGTTGGCTCGGAAATATGCCTTGCTTTTTTGGTCTTCTGTTCGATAGGCGACAGGAAAACTAACATCCTTGTAAACCTAAAAAATCAATAGCGTCAAAAAAGCACGAAAAACGACTGAAGAACGACCTTAGCAACACTCTGTATCCCTTTATTCATGGGCGGTCCAGTGTCATTGCAGTTCTATCAGAGTTATACTACAGTTACATTACAGTTATTGTACAGTTATCCCAGGTTCAGATTTGAACATTTTTAGCTTGCAATCCTAAATCCATCATTAGAGAAAGACTGGAGCCTGCCTGCCGGCAGGCAGGAACCTCGACTGGTGACTGGAGACCGATTACAACATCCAGAGCTTGCCTTCGCGAATGCTCAGTCGCGAATCGAAATTGCTCGTGAACAGCCCACCCGTTCCCAATCCTTGCGGGAGTGTCGGCGAAAAGTTGCCGGTGAACTGTGCAATCGCGTTCAGCCCGATGTTGGATTCAAGTGCCGAAGTGATCCACCATGGAATGGAAAGGCTTTCGGCCAGTGCGATCCATTCGAGACAGCCGGAAAGTCCGCCGTGAAGGCTCGGTTTCAGGATGATGTAATGCGGTCGGATCGTTGCCAGCAAGGCTTCGCGGTCTTCGGTTTTAGTAACGCCGATCAGCTCTTCATCGAGTGCGATTGGTAAAGGAGTTCTTTCACACAAGGCTTTCATGGCCGACAATTGTCCGGCCGCGATTGGTTGCTCGATGGAATGCATGTCGAGCTCGGCCAGTCGGGTCAGTTTTTCCATGGCTTCGGCAATTGAGAAAGCACCGTTGGCATCGACGCGCAACGTGATCTGCTTGCTGGAATAACGTTTGCGAATCGCTTTCAGCAAAACCAGCTCCTGGTCGAAATCGATAGCGCCGACCTTCATTTTGATGCAGGAAAACCCTTGCGCGAGCTTTTCGGCGATCTGTTGCTGCATAAACTCCGGATCGCCCATCCAGATCAGTCCGTTGATCGGAATAGCTGCTTTTCCTTGCGTGAAGGCGTTGTCGAACAAGACCTGTTTTCCGCCGTTTTGCCAGTCGAGAAAAGCCGTTTCCAGGCCAAAAAGCAGGGAAGGGGCGTCGGCCAGCAAATGCGGTTGCTGCAAATACAACAGCGGATTTTCACAAACGGCTTTCAGCTGTTCTTCATAAGTTTTGTCGTCGGCGTAATCGGGCGAAAGTCCCGGAATAACACTGCATTCGCCGATTCCATACAACGACGGATCGTGCGACCAAAGCTTGATCATCCACAGCTTTTTTTCGGTCAGAACGCCGCGGCTCGTTCCCGCCGGTTTACGGAACTGCAAGGTGTGCGCTTCAAAAGAAGCCGACAATCGGTCCGGCAGGTTCTGGATCAAAGCATGCATCGGGCAATGATTACCGAAACACTGTACAGCACGGTGATAAAGAAGGTCGACAGCGCCACTTTCTTCAGCTCGGGATCGAAAGCCTTCGCATCGTTGTTTTTCATCGCAAAAGCAAAGTGTTTCAGCAGAATAATGAATGGCAGACAGGAAATGAAGCCGATCCAATGGTGTTCGATTACCAGGAAAACAATCCACGACAACATCGCTGTAAGCAGCAATGCAGCGTGGTAAATTTTCGCACGTTTCGGCCCGAGTCCAACGACCAGTGTTCGCTTGCCAACCGCGGCGTCGTTTACCTGGTCCCGCATGTTGTTCAGATTCAGAACAGCCGAGCTTAAAGCACCTATCGTGGTTGCCGGGAGCAAAAGAACGGGATCTACGCTGTTGGCGAACAACGGATACACGCCGATCACGCTCACGCAGCCAAAAAAGAGGAAGACGAACACATCGCCGAAGCCATGATAGCCGTAAGCGCGCTTACCGATCGTATAGGTGATTGCGGCCATCACGCAGGCAATTGCCAGGAAACCGTAAACGTAAATCGTGGAAACCGACATACGCTGTGTGCCCTGCCAGATCAGCATGGCGGCGCTCATAAACGAAAGCACGGAAGTCGTAATCACGGCTTTTTTCATCGAAGCCTTGCTGATCGCTCCGGATTGCACGGCGCGCTGCGGACCAACGCGGTGTTTGTTGTCGGCGCCTTTCAGCGAATCACCTAAATCGTTGGCCAGGTTCGACAGGATCTGGAACAGCAGCGTTGTCAATAATGCAAGCAGGAAAACGGTGGTGTTCCAGTGCCCGTTCTGGAGGGCGAACAGCGATCCGGCGATAATTCCCGATAGGGAAAGCGGAAGCGTACGAAGCCGAAAGGCTTGCAGCCAGTCTTTGGGAGTTGCCATATTGCGAAATTAAGCCAGAAGTTGTGAAGTTGAAAGTTTACATAGCTGTTTTTACATGATAACTCACCAACTTGTCAACTCACCAACTCATCAACTTCAAACTACCAACTCGTAGCGATCATTTCAAAAACTCACCAATTCGGAAACTCACCAACTCAGAAACTCAGTAACTTTACAGCATGAAAAAAGACTTGTCGGAGCTGGCCCTTTGCGATCTGCTCGGAATCCGTTTTCCCGTGATCATGGCGCCGATGTTCCTTGTTTCCAATGAAAAAATGCTCATCGAAGCGGCTCGTAATGGCATTGCCGGAGCGATTCCCGCGCTGAATTACCGTACAACAGACGAATTGCGCGCCGCCATCCGCCGCATGAAAACCGAAGCTCAGGGACCGATCGGAATCAACCTCATCGTGAACGCTTCGAATTTCCTGATGGAAGAGCAGCTCCAGATCTGCTGCGAAGAAGGCGTTGATTTCCTGATCACCTCGCTCGGTAATCCAAAAATGGCGATCGAGCAGGCGCATAAAACCGGCATCAAAGTATTCTGCGATGTCACCGATGTTCATTATGCTCAAAAAGTCGCTGCTTTAGGCGCCGATGCCGTCATTGCGGTGAACAGCCAGGCGGGCGGCCATCTTGGCCCGACTTCCCCTGGAGAGCTCATTCCGGCAATTAAGAAAGCGATCGATATCCCGGTTATCTCAGCCGGTGGCGTTGGCAATCGCGAAGATCTGGACCGTATTGCCGGTTACGGTGCAGACGGTTTCTCGGTGGGAAGTATTTTCATCGCTTCCGACGAAGCCGATGTTTCCAATGAATACAAGCAGGCCTGCGTCGATTTCGGAGCGAAAGATATCGTAACGACCACGAAGCTCTCCGGAACACCTTGCACGGTAATTCGTACACCGTATGTGAAAGAGATCGGCACCGAACAGAATATGATCGAGCGCTTCCTGAATAAAAACAAGCGCTTGAAAAAATGGGTGAAAGCGCTTACGTTCTATCGCGGTATGCAGCGCTTGCGTAAGGCGGCTTTCGGGGCCACCTATAAAACTGTTTGGTGTGCCGGACCGAGCATCGAGCACGTGAAAAGCATTCGTCCGGTAGCACAGATCATCAGCGAGCTTCTCCATGGAAAAGCGTAGTCTCGGATACTGGCGGCGTATGCTGCGCATAATGGGCTGGTGGCACATTCCGATGCTGGGCTTCGTGCGTCCGCATTTATTGCAGCTCGACGACGAAATCGTGATGGTGAGCATTCGCATGCGTCGCCGAACGAGAAATCACCTGAAAAGCATGTATTTCGGAGCATTGGCCGTTGGCGCTGACGTTACAGCCGGTTTACACGCGTTCTATTTTGCCGATCAGCAAGGCGTTCGTCCTTCCTTCGTTTTTCGTTCAATGAAAGCGACGTTCCACCGCCGGGCAACGGAAACGGTTTATTTCACTTCCCACGAAGGCTCCAAAGTCGAAGCCATCGTTCGCCAGGCCATGGAAACCGCCGAGCGCGTTCACGGAACCGTAACCGTCGAAGCCCATTCTGCTTCCGGCGAGCACATCGCGTCGTTTGAAATGGAAATCAGCATTCGCATCTAGACGGCAGGAAATCAAGACATCAGGATTCCCCACCAACCAAAGACAGAACCAACAACTCAATAACTCACCAACTCACCAACTCAATAACTCATCAACTCGCAACTCAAAACTTCCAACTTTAAGCACGAAGCGATTCTGCCAAAGGCGGATCTGCTTCGTGCCAACTTCAAACTTCTAACTAATTTTACCCCCATGATTCATTCCATCATTCAAACGGCTCTGCAGGAAGACCTCGGCGACGGCGATCATTCTTCACTGGCCTGCATTCCTGCCGAAGCAACCGGCGTGGCGAAATTACTGGTGAAAGATGCGGGCATTCTGGCGGGTGTCGACCTGGCGCGTATGATCTGTGAAACCTACGATCCGACACTCGAATTCGAAGAGCTGATTGGTGACGGCGAGCAGGTCAGTCACGGTGATATTGCGTTCTACATTCGTGGAAAAGCACAATCCATCCTGGCAGTCGAGCGCACCTTGCTGAACTTCATGCAGCGCATGAGCGGTATTGCCACGCTGACAAGCGAGCTGGTGAAATTGCTGGAAGGAACATCCACGCGTTTGCTCGATACGCGCAAGACCACGCCGGGAATCCGTTACATGGAAAAATGGGCGGTGCGCATTGGCGGTGGGGTGAATCACCGTTTCGCACTCTACGATATGATCATGCTCAAGGACAATCACGTCGATTTTGCCGGCGGTATTGCGCCTGCGATCGTTCGGACGCACGATTACCTGCAATCGAATCACAAAGAGCTGAAAGTCGAGATCGAAGTGCGCAACCTCGACGAGCTGGAACAAGTGCTGGCTATCGGACATGTGGATCGCATCATGCTGGATAATTTCACGCCGGAGCTGCTGAAAGAAGCCATTCGTCGCATCGATAAACGCTTTGAGACCGAAGCATCGGGCGGAATTACGAAAGAAACGCTGCGCACCTACGCTGAAACGGGGGTGGATTACATTTCGGTAGGCGCACTCACGCACAGCTACAAAAGCCTCGATCTGAGCCTGAAAGCGACATTCAGTTAAGCTCTATCGTTTCCCAGACCCATTTCCCGTTTGCCTGGATCAGCAATTGCGGCTGGTCTTCCCATTGATTGCCGGGAAGTGCGATAACAGCGCTGGCAGATTCGCCGGGTGGCAATTGCGGCAGGTGTTTCAGAATTTTCAGCTTGCCGTTCATGTCTTTCGTGTAAACCGTATAGGAATTTACTTCGCTTCCCACATTGAAAACGGTTAGCTGGCCTTTCTTTTGGTCTCCGGGCAGCGATTCCCATTTTACCGAAAATTCGTTCGGATAAAGTGAGCTCGATGTTGCCACTCGATAATGCGGTAATGCACGCCACATATGACTTTCTTCGCTCCATTGCTCGATCAGTACGTCCCAGGCGATTTCTCCGTTGGGCGTGAGCTCGAAAACGCGGTTGACCGATCCCATGTTCACCAGCAGGTTCCCGTTTTGCAGCTCGCAGACATTTCCCATTTTCTGGGTTTTTCCCGGAGCAAGCGAATCGAAATTAAACGGAAAACGCAGGCGTAAATCACCTTTCTCTTCACCATATTCGCCGCGTGAAAAGACAACAAGGCTCGAAAACACGTTCGGATCTTTGATCGAATCGTTGTTCACCACAGCTATCGAGCCGTTGCGCAGCAGTTCCACATCGTGCTGATAGCGGAACAATCCCACGCCGTAATGATTCGGCAGACCGGAATCCATTCCTCCGTAGATCTCGGTTACCCGTTTGGTTGGCTTATCGATCTTCAGGATCCAGCTGGCGTCGCGAAAACCGCAGTAAATACTGTTTCCCGAGACGTTGAACGCATTCATGTGCGTAGCTGTTTCGTACGATCCGTCTTCACGCAGACGAAGCGTCAGAAGCTCATTGGTAAAGAAATCGGCGGCGTGCCATTCCCAGACAACACGGCCGTCGGGAGCGTATTCGATGATCGTTCCGATCTGGAAACGAACCGAATCGATCATGCCCGGCAGCTTGCGTTTTTCGAATTCATTGCCCAGAATCATGTAATTCCCATTAGGCATTTTCTGAATGTCGTGGTGGTAATCTTCGCCTGCATCGCCGGAAACGTTGCCATCGTTGGGCGCTTTCCAGATCACTTTTCCCTCGCGACTCAGCTCATAAGCGTTCGAATCGATAATGGCGAGAAAAGTACCTTCGGCCGTCAGCTTGAGATCACGCAATCCCGAGCCTTTCTTCATGAACGACAATTCGGGCATAAACCAGATCGGCTGCGACCGGTGATTCGTTGCCACACGGGCATAATCGAAAATGAGCAGCTCGCTCCCGGATTTCCAGGGATCGTTCTTCAGCTCTTTGAAACGAACATCTCCATCGGGATGCGTTGGCGGCGTTTCGATCGAAAAACGCATTTCGGAGAAAGCTTTCACTGCACTGTTGCGCCCATCCAGCCCGGTTACTTTCCAGGCGTAACGATGGCCGAAAGTGAGATCGTCGATCACCAGCTTGTTACTGCGGCAATGATAGAGCATGTTTTCCCCCGTTGTTTTGTCTTTTACGATGATCTCGTAAGAAACCGCTTTTTGTATCCAGGGAAATTCGAAGCAGACGGAAGTGAAATTCAGCTGCTGGCCATTGCCTGGGTAAAACTGGCCAAAGGCGCTCAGCACCGGAATTAGCAGGAAAAGAAACAGGAACGGAGACCGGCAAACGGATGGCATTCTGATGTTTTGTGTACTTTTGGCCAAAGTACTGCTTTTATCCGAATGCTGTTGAAACGATTTCCCTACCTGACTATCCTGGCTTCGTTTGCCGTGGTGATCGCTGTTTTGTACAGCTGCCGGCCGAAAAGTGAAGCTCCGACTGCTTTTGAAGAAGCTTCTGCCGATACGTTGAGTGTGCGTACAGCGCCTGATACGGCTGCGATTCCGAACAATGAATTCGGTGATCTGGTCCGTTACGGAAGGGAGCTTGTTCTGCACACGGCGCGCTACATCGGCCCGGACGGAATGGTGGGCAAATACCTCGGCAACAAGATGAATTGCACGAACTGTCACCTCGATGCCGGCACGCGTCCTTTCGGGTTGAATTACTTCAGCTCACACGGCCGTTATCCGCAATACCGTGCTCGCGAGAACCGCATTCTCAGCCTGGCCGAGCGCATCAACAACTGCATCGAACGACCGCACAACGGAAAGCCGCTTCCGTTGGATTCAAAGGAAATTCTGGCGATCAGCTGCTACATCAAATGGCTGGGCGAAGGCATTCCGGTTGAAGAACGTGTCGACGGTGACGAAGGACTCGAGCTCCGTTTGCCCGATGCTCCGCTCAATCTCAATAACGGTCGCTGCGTTTACCACCGTGAGTGCGCGCGTTGTCACGGTGTTCACGGCGAAGGAAAATTCCTGCCCGATCAATCGACCTACGAATACCCGCCTTTGTGGGGAATGACAAGCTATCAGCCCGGATCGAGCATGTTCCGTATCATCAAATCGGCGCGTTTCATCAAAGCCAATATGCCGCACGACAAAGCTACCTGGGACAAACCGGTGCTTTCCGACCGCGATGCACTCGACGTGGCGGCGTTCGTCAATTCCCAGGAACACGATCGCCCCGAAAAGAAAGGATTGGATTACCCGAACGTCGAAACCAAGCCGATCGATTATCCGTTCGGTCCCTACAACGATCCGTTCACCGAAGCGCAGCACAAATACGGCCCCTATAAGCCGATCATCGCGTACCGCAAGAAACACGGACTTTACGTCAATTATTGATTTCAGGACATCAAGATTTCAAGACAACAGGATTTAAGATCAGAACCTACCGGAGACTGAAGACTGGCGACCGTCGACTGGAGACGGATCAACGATCCAGAAGCTCGTCTTCCTGTTCCCGGTCCGGCTTGTTCGAAAACGGATTGATAAAAAACGAAAGCCCTGAAATGGCCATTCCGCCGATCATCGCGTAGAGCCAGTAGGGCAGGTGATAAGTCTTTAAAAGCAGCGCGATGAACACGACCAGGCTTCCGATCCAGAACAACAGGTTAAAATCGCCTTTGTAGGTTTCCTGTCGCGACGAAAGCAGGCTCAGCAGTAAGGCCAGAGCGCCCGTGATGTAGAAAACGATATGAATCAGGCTTCGGTAACCGTAGGTTTTCTCCGTGATCATCAGCGCCGCGCAGATAAACGCCACGCCGAAAAGGATATTCGAATACCGCTTGAAATTGATCGTTTCCATACCGTTGTTTTGCTGAAAATACGAATAGTCTCAAAGATTTGAAATACAGATCGGATGATTCGGTTACAAAGAACCTTAAAACCGGTGGTAACCCAGCAATGTGCTGTTCGAGGTCAGCATTTTCTCGAGATAGCGCTTCGATTTCAACGCACCTTTTACAACCGGATAATCCAACGCTGCTGTGGCCGTGAGCGCGGCTGAAAGTACGCAGCCCGTTCCGTGTTTGGTCAAATCCGTCGTGACTTTCGGTTGAAAAGGATATTCTTTGTCATCGAGGTACAACCGGTCTGTGCCTCTTTCCTTTTCCGAATGGCCGCCTTTGAGGTAAATACCGGTTTTATATTGTGCCGCGATCGCAGCCGGATCAGCTTCTCCGAACAACGAGCGGAATTCCGGTTCGTTTGGGGTAATGCGTTGAATACGCGAAACGCTATTCGTCAGATCGCCGAAACGATGTCTAGAAAGATCGCCACCGGCCGTTGCAGCCAGGATCGGGTCCCAGACGATGAAAGGCCGTTCAACGTGTTGGTAAATGCAGTCCAGTACGTTTTGCAGAACGGCTCCGTTTTCGATCAATCCGATCTTGAAATAACGAACCGNNGTCAGCTGATCGAGGATGACGGTTTCTTCGGTCCAGTGTGTCTGGAAATAAGCGTCTTCGGTTTGAATGGTGTTTGCGGTCACAACGCCCAGTCCCAGCACAGGGAATTGCTCGAAGGTCTTGCAATCGGCAAGCAGCCCGGCGCCACCCGAAGGATCGAATCCGGCGATGGAAAGACAGTAAGGACGTTTGGTCGCCATCAGAAAGCCAAATGAGCGAAATGCGGACAAACAGCTTCCTGCAAACGTTCCATTTTAGGCGTTTGTTCCTTCGCAAAGATGAAACGCTGGCATTTCGGCAGGCTTTCGGAAAGACGAACGATGTGCTGCACCGCCAATGTGTCTTTGGCAATTTCATCCGCATCGTCGATGACGAACAACACCAGCTGATTCATGTGAATGCCGTTCTGAATGTACAGATCGAGAATGCGTTTCGGATTACCGACCAGGATATCGACACCATCGAAAATCGTATTCCGGTCGCGCACCATATTGCCTTTGTCGTGTGTCAATTCTACGCTGATCTCGGTCCTGCGAACCCATTCGGTAAGCTGGGCATGCAGCTGATGCGCTTTGTCCACGGTCGATGAAAGAATGATCACGCGCGGAGATCCTTCGTAAGAATCCGGCGCTTTGATAAGCGAAGCCAATGCGACGGCTGTTGTTTTTCCGCTACCGCTTTCGCCGGTGATCACGGCATTTCCCCCTTGTTTCAGGCGGGCAATGGTTTTTTGCTGCAGCTCATTCAAAGCCGTCAGCGAACGTTCTTCCAGCGTCCCTTGTAAGTGTGTGTTGAGTTGTTCCAACGTCATATCAGGCGCAAAAATACGAATCTTGTGAACGAAAAGCTGCACACAAAACCGCGAGTGCCTGTTCCGGATGCGGAGATTGCCATACAGCTCCCAAAACGGCTGCATGATGAAAACCGAGCTGGTGCAATGCTTCAACGCGATTCAGGTCCACACCGCCTAAAGCCACGGCTTTGTTCCGGAAAGCATTGTCTGTTGTCGTCAGGTCCCACTGTTCCGTTGGCGAAAGACCTTCTTTCGAGATCGAAGGAAAGACCGGCGAACAGAAGAAATAGGCAAACGATTTCCCGTCTTCCAATGCTTCGGGAAGGGAATGAAAAGAAGTAGAAACGGCCGATTCCGGTGCATCATGGCTTTTCCGGACCGCTTCCGGCAAATGAATGCCTTTCAGATCGTAGCGCTTGAGCAATTCGTAATGCTGGTGCAACACAATTCGATGGTGATGAACCGGATCGATAGCGCTGAGCAGCTTTTCAACGGTATTCGGATCGCTGTCCGGCTTCCGGATATGCAGCCCGAAATACGGATCCGCTCCCAGCATGTGGTTGAGCAAAGCCGCCTCGTTGGGCACATTTTCAGGTGAAGTGAGCAGGATCAGCATAAGCAAAAAGCCCCGCAGCTTGAACTACGGGGCGATGAGTTTTATTTCAGTTTTTCAGGCTCGAGGTACACATCGGCGCCGCGGTCCATGAATTCTTTCGACATCTGTTCCATACCGGCCTGCAAAGCTTCGTCTTCGCCGATTCCCTGCGTTTTGGCATAATCGCGAACGTCCTGCGAGATTTTCATCGAACAGAAATGCGGTCCGCACATGGAGCAGAAGTGTGCCACTTTCGCGTTATCGGATGGAAGCGTTTCATCGTGGTATTCACGCGCTGTGTCCGGATCGAGCGACAGGTTGAACTGATCTTCCCAGCGGAACTCGAAACGGGCTTTGCTCAGAGCGTTGTCGCGATGCTGCGAGCCCGGGTGACCTTTTGCCAGGTCGGCCGCGTGTGCCGCCAGCTTGTAGGTGATCACACCGTCTTTTACGTCTTTTTTATTCGGCAGACCGAGGTGTTCTTTCGGCGTTACGTAGCACAGCATCGCACATCCGAACCAGCCGATCATAGCGGCACCGATTCCGGAAGTAATGTGGTCGTAGCCCGGCGCGAT
>DJFN01000263.1 GCA_002432085.1 Flavobacteriales bacterium UBA5871 | reverse complement strand
CAAAACTAATATCGCGATATTGTTTTTTTGCTTGATAACTTAGTAATTCGGCATTCAAAACCCGGTATCCGCAAATCCAAATCAACCGTTCAACACGAAAGCGTCAAAATCAGCCTCGCCAAAAAGCGCGTCGATTCAAAAAACAGTTATTTTTATCTCAAACAATTCACACAATAACAACATGATCGGATTATTGATCGGCGCAGGAATCATCGTGATTCTCGTCATTTGGCTCATCGCTATTAACAACCGCCTGGTTGCCCTGAAGAACAACCGCGAGAACGCTTTCTCGGATATCGACGTACAGCTCAAGCAGCGTTACGACCTCATCCCGCAATTGCTGGGCGCGGTAAAAGGCTACATGGACCACGAAAAAGAAGTGCTGACACGCGTAACGGAAGCTCGTTCCCGTGCCATGAGCGCTACGACTATTTCGGACAAAATCGCAGCAGAAGCTTCACTCGGAGCAGCTTTGAACGGCTTTAACATGCAGATCGAAGCGTATCCGGACCTGAAGGCGAACACCAACTTCATGCACCTGCAGCAGGAAATCGGCGATATCGAGAACAAACTTGCTGCCGTTCGTCGTTTCTTCAACTCCGCTACCAAGGAATACAACAACGCCATCGAGCAGTTCCCGAGCAACATCATTGCCGGTATGAAGAACTACAAGACGGAGCCCATGTTCGACCTCGGCGTTGAGCAGCGTCAGACGTTCGACAAAGCGCCGGAAGTTAAATTCTAATTACACGGAACAACCTGCATGGCCTACGTTGGACTTCACGAGCAAATCCGACGGAATAACTTTCGTTCGACGCTCCTTCTCCTGGGATTTCCCCTGCTGATCTTCGCAGCGGTTTACGCCTTCTTTTTCTTCACTGCCGGACAAGACCACCCGGATGAGGTAAATGGCTATTTCCTTCGCACCATTCCGTTCGTGATCGGCGGTGTACTGATCTGGTTCCTGATCGCTTATTTCGCGCATTCGTCCATGATAA
The DNA here is from genome assembly GCA_002432085.1 of Flavobacteriales bacterium UBA5871. Taxonomy (GTDB): domain Bacteria; phylum Bacteroidota; class Bacteroidia; order Flavobacteriales_D; family Crocinitomicaceae; genus Fluviicola. The sequence continues at coordinate 56,731 of DJFN01000263.1, read as the reverse complement.
AAATGGCAACACAGGCGCGAACGCTGGAGCGAAAGGAAAACATGCGGGTCTACAATCTCACGGAAAATCTGTGTATGTCGATCGGTATGACCATGCCGAAGCTGTACATCATCGATTCAGCATCGCTGAATGCTTTCGCGAGCGGAATCGATCAGAAAAGCTATGCCGTTACGCTGACGTCGGGCATTATCGAAGCACTCAACGACGAAGAGCTGGAAGGCGTGATCGCCCACGAGCTAACGCACATTCGTAACCGCGACGTGCGCTTGCTGATCATTTCCATCGTATTTGTAGGAATCTTGTCATTCCTGGTGGATATGCTCTTCCGTTCTGTGATCTACGGAGGCCGAGGCCGCAAAAAAGAAGACAACAAGCTGATTTTGGTCGCGCTGGTGATCGCCATTGTGGCTTACGTGCTTTCGATCCTGTTCAAATTCGCCTTGTCGCGCAAACGTGAATACCTCGCCGATGCCGGTGCCGTCGAAATGACACGCAATACCAAAGCCATGGCTTCCGCCTTGCGCAAAATCTCAGGTCGTGACCAGGTAGAAGAAGTCCGCAGCGATGACGTCAAACAGCTCTTCATCGAGAACAAATCCCTTTCCGGATTTTCAGGATTGTTTGCTACGCATCCACCGATTGAGAAACGGATTGCGGTTTTGGAGCAAATGTGATTCACCACAAAGGAGCAAAGTCAAATTGCTTAGCTGTGTTTGTTAAGATAGCAAAGAGATTCGTGTGATTTTAAGACCGAAATTTTCAACTTTCGCCGGCTTCAGCAGAACAACTGAGTAGATTCCAAACGACATTTTCTTTGCTCTCTTTCCGGGAAAGCGTCCAGAAATCTTTGCTCCTTTATGGTACTAGATTCTTATTATCAGCTTGAGATTATACCTCCGTTGCGTGAGGTAATTCGGAATGGAATAATATTTACCGCTCACGTCCTGGATCCATTGCTTGGAAAGCACGTTGTTGATGCCGAGCAGGTTGAAGACTTCGAACGAGATGATCGCATCCTGGAGCTTTCCGTACCATTTGCCGGCGATCTTCTCGCGGTGGTGGAGGAAATCATACGAAAGACCGACATCGACACGGAAATAGGATTTCATCTTGAGCGTATCCTTGTAGCGTGTGAAATCCGGCGGACCGTATGGCAAACGCGAGCCATACAACAAACCCATCTGCACGCTGAAACGCTCGAATCCCGGCATATTGTCCTGGAACAGAATAGCCATGGTCAGGTGCTGATCGGTCGGACGACGAATATAGCCCGGATAAACGATTGCGGAATCGACCGGTTTTTTGTCAACCGACAGCGGACCGATACGCTCGCCGGCCGCGTTGTAATAATCGTAATAGGAATCGTTCAACACGTCTTCCTTCGTCGATAGCAATCCAACCTTCAAAAAGGACGGAATGCCCGGCACGAACTCACCGTGGAGGTTCAGATCCAATCCGGTAGCATAACCGCGCGCGATGTTATCAGCGTAGTAGCGTGTACGCACGTTTTCGATCTCGTACGGATTGATATCCCACAAATACTTGTAATACGCTTCGGCGGAAAACTTGAACGGCTGCTCGCGCTTCCACATATAGAAGTTGTAATCGCCGCCTACAACGAGGTGCATGGATTTCTGCGAAACGACGTCCGGATTCAATCCACCGTCGAACGTTCGGAACTCGCGGTAAAAAGGCGGCTGGTAGTACATTCCGGCAGCGAAAACGAATTTCATCGATCTTCTGCGGAAGGCGTCGTCATGGTACACATAACGCACCGGGTAAAAAATCAGCTGCGCACGCGGCGTGATCATCATTTCTTCGTTGAAGCTCGTGTACAGCGCCCGTGTTCCGATCTCCAATTCCCATTTTGCCCGGGTTTCCTTTAGCGTGTCGGTAATAGTGCGCTGCAGCTTGCGTCCGGCCGAATCGATTGCGATCTGTGCTGTCAGCACGCGATCGCGTTTTTTGCCCCGCCAGTCGAAATGCTGCTGCACGTAGGCATGAACACGCGTATTTTCGAGATCGAGATTTCCTTTGATCGTTTCGAACAATTCGACTCTGTCAGGATCTTGTCCCTGCGGAACGGAATAGCCGGCCGAATCGATGTAGCGCCATTCGCTCAGCACATCGTTAAAGCGGTCCTGCTGAATGCCGGCCCCAAACTTCAGCGCTGCTTGTTTCCCGAAGCGGTATTCCGAATCGTTGTATGCACTCAGAATGATCGCCTCCAAACGATTCCGCGCATGATTCAGGAACGTTCCCACACCGAGTACAGCGATCGAATCGCCGAATTCCTCCTTGGAAGGGTCCGTTTCCAGCTCGTTGAGAAAGTATTGTCCCTGGATATCGAAGTTTTCGCGCTCATCCGTCCGGAAAATCGTGACATAAGTCGTCGAGCTGAATTTCCGGCCGTTATAACCGATCGATGTTCCGCCTGTTCCGGTAAGGAAGCGCGTTGCTTCGGCGCCATCGAAGTAGATATTGAAGGAATAAGCTTCGTTGGCCGTTCCGAAATCGGTTCGCTGGGTTTCCGGTGCGAAATTGTACTGATTGGAGGAAAAATGCCCGAGGACCGTCCATTTCCATTCGTCGGTGATGTCGAATTCCGTGAGGAACTGCCCGTCCATGAACACCGGGTTGTAATTTCCTTTCGCCGGCAGGGAATTCAGCAGGTAGCCATTCGCCCGGTAACGCGCGCCGAACAAGTAACGAAAACGGCTTCCTATTCCCTGCTCCACATGCGCTTCGACACCTAGCAAAGATGCCATAACGGAAGCATGCAGCGAATCCGGTTTTTTGTACTGAATCGCCAGCACAGAGCTCAATTTATCGCCATAAACGGATTGAAAACCGCCTGCACTGAAGTAGATGCGATCGACGAGCGCCGTATTGATAAAGCTCATGCCTTCCTGTTGTCCCGAACGCGTCAAAAACGGCCGATTGATCAGGAAACCATTGACATAAACCAGGTTTTCGTCGTAGTTTCCGCCTCGTACATTGTAATTGGATGTCAATTCGTTATTGGAAGTCGCCGCAGTGGTGTACAAGACGTATTTTTCCACCGATCCCATCGGCACTTTANNCTTTCTGCAGATCGGCAATCGGCAGCGGATCGATCCCGTTGAGATTTTCCTTATCAACCGTAAAAACGAATTCGTCGATCAGCGTGATATTGAACTTTACGGTTTCGAGTCGGAAACGCGCCTGGTCGGGAATATTCAGCGCCCGGTTCACAACGATCGTGTCGGGTCCCTGGATCAATAGGAAAGAAAATCCCATCGGTCCGGCCGGTAAGCTGAGATCGAAACCGCCCTTTTCATCCGTGAGTGTTTCCCTGGAAACCAGTCCGGGCTGTTTCGCCGTAACGACCACACCGGGAATCGGTTTATTGTTGATGTCGACACATTTCCCGCTCACATCCATCTGCGCGAAAGCCGATCCCGAAAGGACCAAAGCCAGAAAGGTGATAACGCGTGTTGTGAGCTGCATCGGGAATGTTAACGTTTGCGGGGNNNNAGATTTGGGATGGAGAATTAGCCCTACTGCTCACTATTTACTGCTAACTGCTCGCTCATTCACTCCACCACAATCAATCCCCCCTCAAACGGGTCGATCGCGTCATAAATCTGCTTTAGCAACGGCTGGTAATCCCCCGTTGGGGCGAAATGTAGCCAATGGTAATAGCGTTCCTGCAATTCGCCGTTCGGGAAAAGACGCTCGGAAATGGCGTCGATGGCTTTGAGCGATTGGTCGTGCTGTTGCTTGATTTGCTTCAATAAACGCTGTTCGAAGGATTCGAGCTGTTTGGAAAGGCGAACGGTCTCGGCTTCGGCGAAGGACTCAAGGCTGACGTCGATGGATTTTGCCTTGGCGATCATTTCGAGACGCAGGCTTTGGAAATGTTCCTGTACGCGGGTCATGTCGAGCTGACCTTCATCGTTTTCACGGAGGAATTCGCTGCGCAGCTGTTCTTTCGGCTCGAGGAAACGCTCAGTCGTCCATTCCAGCTTTTCCATGCGTTTTTTCGTTCCCGGATCGACGATCATCAGCGAGTTGCGCTGCTGGAGCAATGGAAACGGTACACCGAATGCTTCGAAAACGCCTTTGAGCTGGATCCAATAAGCCATTTCGCCGCCACCGCCAATGTAGGCAAGGTTCGGAAGAATGGTTTCCTGGTAAACCGGACGCAGGATCACGTTCGGCGAAAAACGCTCAGGATGATCGGCCGCGAGCTGGAGCAAAGCTGTTTTATCATAAGCCGTTCCGTCGATCGTGAAACCGTTCACAGACGGATCGATGCGGTGACGACCTTCGGCATCGAGGTAAAACAGGTTACAAGCTCTTGCCTGTGCCTGCGGTTTCAATTCCTGTTGAACAAGGCGACGGTTGATCTCTTCCACCGCCGGGAAAGCTGGTTGTTCACTCAGTTCCTTCTGCAAAACGGGAACGAACAATTGCTTCAGCTCCGCCGTGTCGGGTTGCAATGCCAGAACGCCCCATTCGCTGAATAAACGGCTGACAAATTGCTGGTACCACGTTGCATAATCGGTTCCCGGCAGTTGATCGAGCAAACCAAGGATCGCCGAATGCTCGTGCGAAGCGAAATAAGCTTTCAATTCTTCCAGCACGCCGCTGTAATCCTCCAGGTTGAAACGACCTACCGCGCCACGCTGCTCAGTTGGCCACGTCAGCGTTTTACCAAACAGGTTCGCCGACCGGATTTCATCCACATCGTGGTCTTCGCTCGCCATCCAGAACACCGGAACGGCTTTGTAATCCTGCTGAGAAGCATTAAACGCCTCGGCCAGTCTGACAACATGCAAGACTTTATAAAGTAAAAACATCGGACCGCCGAATAACGTCAGCTGGTGACCGGTCGTAATGGTAAACGTCGTTTCTTTTTCGAGCAGATCGAGGTTGGCGCGCTGTGCTTCCGAAAGCTGATTTCCCAGCTGCCCGCGGAGTGTTTTCAAAAGTCGTTCACGCGAAGCCGCGTTATAGCTGTTCCCTTTCAATTGTGCCTGCTGCTTCAGATCGCTGACCGAGTGAAAAGGTGCCTGCAGGAAATCCGAAAAAGGAGACTGATCGTTGCCAAAAGCGGTGGAGAAGTGCGAAAACTGGCGCAATTGCGACCGTTCGATGATGTGCTTGCTCATGAGGGCAAAAGTACACATCTTTTACCGGGATGAACGCCAAAAATTGTGGTAACTTTGCACCCAAAATTGTAAAGCATGGAAGCAGTAATCAAGACAGCAAAAGGCGATATGAAAGTGACGTTTTACGAAGCGGATGCTCCGAACACGGTGGCAAATTTCGTAAAGCTGGCGAAAGAAGGATATTACGACGGTCTGACGTTTCACCGCGTTCTGCCGGATTTCGTGATCCAGGGTGGTTGCCCGAACACACGCGAAGGCGCAACAGGAATGCCGGGAACAGGTGGTCCAGGCTACAAAATCGACTGTGAGCTCACAGGTGGAAATCAGTACCACGACCGCGGCGTATTGTCGATGGCACACGCCGGACGCAACACCGGAGGTTCCCAGTTCTTCATTTGCCACAGCCGCAACAATACCGCCCACCTCGACCGCAATCACACGTGCTTCGGAAAAGTGACCGAAGGCATCGACATCGTAGACGATATCCGTCAGGGAGATCGCATCGAGTCGATTACGATCATCGAGTAATCATCGAAATAGAATAGACAAGATTAAGGGACAGTTTTTCGAAGCTGTCCTTTTTCTTTTTTCACGTGTTTATCTTTCACCACAAAAGGCATGGAGTTTTTCTGGATGTGCTGTGTGTGGTTCGAAGCATCGTCCGCCGTGGCGGATCACCATCCTTTTGTACCTTTTCTAATCTATAGCGACTGAAAGTCTGCTATAGATTGTGGTAAAAAAAAAGGTTGTCCATCTGAACAACCTTTTCTATCTACTAATTTGTTTTGCTTAGTTCGATGCTGGCGCTACCGGTGCAGGTTCTGCCGGCGCCGGCAATACGGTCCCTTTGATTCTCAGAATGATCGGCTCGGTAGAAACGTTGGTCATTACCGTGATCGATTTCTCGAACGTTCCGACACGCTTCGTATCGTAGCCTACCACGATCTTGGACGATTTACCTTTTTCAATCGGCTCTTCCGGTTTTTCAGCCGTCGTACAGCCGCAGCTTGGCGCTACATTGGTAATCATCACCGGCGTGCTGCCTGTGTTTTTGAATTCAAAAATGAACGGTTCCTTGGAATCGTAAGGGATATCGTTGCGCTCGATTACGAGTGTTTTGAACGTAACCGGTTGTTTCTGCTCCGCTTCAGCTTCTGTTTTATTCGTTTCCTCCTTTTTGGCAGGAGCTTTCGCTTCTTTCTTTACCGCAGGCTTTGCTTTTTTCGTCTTGGAAGTCGTCTGGGCAAAGGCTCCAACGGAGAAGAAGCACAAACCGATCAATACTAATGTTTTCATGTTCCAGAGTTTTTACTAATTACAGTTTTAACATTACAAGAATACAAACTCTTTCGGTATGCTGTGGGGCATTAACAAAAAATTAGCGCGACAAATTTCAAAGGGTTTTCACGCCGGATGATTATGTTTGTATACCGTTCAAATCGTTCACGTTAGCTGCATGAGACACATACTACAAAACACCCTCCTGTTACTGATCGCTCTGCTGCCATTTATGGGACACTCCCAGGACCAGCAGTACACCGATAGCCTGGAGCGCATCGTCAAAAAGAAAACCGGCGCAGAGAAGATCCGCATCCTGAACGATCTGAATTACTTCTACCATCAGCTGGATACGCGAAAGGCGATTCGCTTCGGAACAGAATCTCTTGAGCTGGCCCGGAAACAATCCGATAAAGCTTTGCTGGGGAATACGCTGAACGATTTGAGCATTCCGTACATCACCGAAGGAAATTACCAGAAAGCGTTACAGCTGAACCTTGAGGCAATGGGTATTCGGGAAGCGCTGAAGGATTCTATGGGACTGATCGGAACGTATTCCAAGATCGGGCAGTCCTACCACGAGCTGTCGCAGTACGACCAGGCAACGGCTTATTACACTAAAGCGCTGGAGCTTGCCCGTAAATTGGAAATCCAGACTTATGTGCTGCAAATCCTCGGTAATCTCGGAAACGTTATGGATGAAATGGGCATGTACCACGAATCCTATAAGATCCATAAAGATGCATTGGAACAGGCCCGCGACATCGATGATTTGCAGGTACAAATATCTTCCCTAGGAAACCTGGCCGTTCTCAGCCGGAAGCTAAAGCGAATGAAAGAAAGCGAGCAGTATTATTTACAAGCCATTCCATTGATCCGTAAATCCGGACAACGTGAACCTTTAGCTATTGTTTATCAAGGATTGGGGGTATTGATGCGTGAACAAAAACGACACGACGAAGGACTTTCGTATTACAAAAAAGCATTTCTGCTTTACAAGGAGATGAACAGCAAGATTGGAATGGGCGCAACAGCAGTCAACATCGNNAACGTGTTCGAATACAAGAAAGAGCTCGACAGCGCTGCTTACTATTACAAAATCGGTTTGGAGAACAGCATTTATACGAAATCCTACAAACAGATCCACAATGCGTATGAAGGGCTGGCCAATCTGGCAAAAGCGCAGGGCGATTTTCAGACTGCATACAAATACATGATACTTGTAGCCGCTTATAAGGACAGTATACAGCTTTTCCAGAAAAATACGGCCATCTCCGAAATGTATGCGAAGTACCAGACGGCCGAAAAAGAGCGCGAGCTGACGGCCGAACAGCTGAAAAACGTCAAAAAGGACAAACAGATCGCCCAGGCGCAGCTGCGTATTTCCAAAGCGCGCGAACGAATGTTCTTATTATTGGGCATCATTCTGCTGGTGCTGATGATCGGCGGATTCCTGCTGCGGAATCTGTATCTGAAACGAAAAAAGGCGCTCGAAGAGATCGAGCTGACGAAAAAGAACGAGCAATTGCGCCGCGAGCGCGAGCTGAACGAACAGAAGCTGGAAATTTCCCGCGAGCTGCACGACAATATCGGATCGCAGCTCACTTATATGATCAGCTCGATGGACAACCTCACCTACGCCGTTTCGGAAAACGACCGGCTGGTGAACAACATCCGCGACCTGAGCAGCTTCGGGCGCAACACCATGCAGGAGCTCCGAAGTACGATCTGGGCCATGAACGCCGAAGACGGCTCCGTTGGACTGCTTTTCCGGAAACTGGAAGAATTGCGCTCGAAAATTCCGGTCGAGCTGGTTCTGCGGAATGAATTGAATACCAATCCGTCGCTGAAAGCCATCGAAATGCTCAACCTGTTCCGCATCGGGCAGGAAGCGATCCAGAACAGTCTGAAATATGCACAAGCCACACGTTTGACCGTTAGCTGTAAGGCCAATGGCGAAGGATTGATCTTCGAAATTGCGGATAACGGCAACGGATTCGACGCCCGTGCAGCTTCGGATGGAAACGGGCTCGTCAACATGCGTCACCGTTGCGAACAGCTGGGTGGAACGTTCCAATTACACTCATCGGAAGGAAAAGGAACGACGGTCCAATGTCATCTACGACATTTGTCGTATTGACGCAACGCCGCTAAAACCGGAACTTTGAACTGAAAAACAAGAACTATGATTCGCATCGCCTTAGCAGAAGACAACGCCTTTCTGGCCCGCAGTATCCGTGAAAAGATCGCTTTATTCCCGGAACAGCTGAAGTTTAAATTCCATGCTGCCAACGGTGAATTAATGGTGAAAGCGCTGACGGAAGATGCGAACGTGGATGTGATACTGATGGATATCCAGATGCCGGTCATGGATGGAATCCAGGCAACCGAAGCGATCAGCAGACAATTTCCGCAATGCCGGATCATCATGCTCACCGTGCTCGACGACGAAGAACACATTTTCAAAGCCATACAGGCCGGCGCGAACGGTTACCTGCTCAAAGACGAATCGCCGGATAAGCTGCTGGAAGGAATCACGGATATCATGAGCGGCGGCGCGCCGATGTCGGCCGGAATTGCTCTCAAAGCCTTGAGATTGTTAAGAAATCCGATCGCAAAAGAAGAAACGGCACCAACCGAAGACTTTTCGCTGTCGAGCCGCGAGATCGACGTGCTCACGCATTTGAGCAAAGGGTTCGATTACAAACAAATTGCCGAAAACCTGTTTATTTCCCCTGCTACGGTTCGCAAACATATTGAGAACACCTACGTAAAGTTACAGGTTCACAACAAGCTCGAAGCCGTTCAGAAAGCGCAGAAACACAGAATCATTGACTAATCAATGGACAGTTGACAGGTGACAATGAATTAATTGTCAATTGTCAATTGTCAATTGTCCATCGTCCATTGTCAATTATAGATCTGATGGATGGATACGTGTTCTTCACGACTTTCTTCCACTCCGAACGATCGAGCCATTCCGCTTTGGTAATGGATTCCTCGGTTTGGGGCTTCAGTTTTTTCGGGCCGTCGTAGGAAAGGCTGTACCACCAGTTTTTCTTGATGTACGGCTTACCGTCTTGTATATAAGTGTGAAATGTAATATCGATCAGCTTGTCGATCACCGGTTCGATGATACCGCATTCTTCTTCGATCTCACGAATTGCCGCATCTTCAGGGCGCTCGCCTTTGTCGATTTTCCCTTTCGGCAGGTCCCAGCGCCCGAGTCGTTCAATGAACAAAGCCTTCTTTTTTCGCCAGACGATGCCGCCGGCTGCTTCAATCCATTTATGACTTTTAAATACCTTCCGGATCGTCTTTTCCGGGTCTTCAGAAACGACCAGCAATGTCACGCTGGCTGGCAACTGTGCCCGCGATTGCAGGATATCGACCCAGTTTTTTTTCTGTATTAAAATAACGATAGCATCCCCAGCGAGTTGTGTTTTTTTTAACTGACTGCTGAAAACAATCGCCTTATCATCTATAAAAACTTTGTACATTTGCCGCCATGATTTTTAATAAGGACAGAGCGTTAAAGATAGCAGAATTTCTGCTTCAGATCAAAGCAGTGAAACTGCAACCGAATGCACCATTCACCTGGGCTTCCGGCTGGTCCTCTCCTATCTATTGCGACAACCGCAAGACGCTTTCATTCCCGGCTATCCGCACACATATCCGTCAGGGATACGCGGAAGCCATCCTCGAAAAATTCGGAAAACCGGACGTGATCGCGGGCGTTGCAACGGGTGGAATCGCCCAGGGAGCGCTGGTAGCACAAGAGCTTGGTATTCCGTTCATTTATGTTCGCAGCTCTGCCAAAGGACACGGTCTTGGCAACATGATCGAAGGTCATTTCGAAAAAGGCCAGAAAGTGGTCGTGATCGAGGACCTCATCTCCACAGGCGGAAGCAGCCTTGTTGCTGTGGAAGCGCTGCGCGAGGCCGGTTGCGACGTCAGAGGATTGGTAGCCATTTTCACTTACGGGTTTGAACTGTCGAACCGTAATTTCGAAGCGGCCGATTGTCCTTACATCACCCTGACCGATTACGATCACCTGATCGATCAGGCATTGAAATCCGATTACATCACGGAAGCCGATGTGGCATCGCTGAAAAGCTGGCGAAGCTCACCGGACACGTGGAAAGCAAAATAATATGAAAATCCTGAGCGACAAAGCGTTGATCAACGCTCCCGAAGAAGAAGTGTTCGAATTCCTGTGCGATGCGAACAACTTTCAGCAAATTCTGCCGGAGGATAAAATCAGCGATTTCCGTGCCGACGAGCACGGTTGTTCGTTCAAGGCACCGGGTGGTTTTCTCATCGAGCTGCTCTACATTTCCAAAACGGCTTACACGCGCATCGACATGAAATCCGGTGAAAAAGCACCGTTCGATTTCACATTAGTCGTTCACCTGCGCAAAAAAGGGCCTGTTCAAACCGAAGGCTACATCGAATTCAAAGGCGACGTGAATATGTTCATGCGTATGATGGTGGAAAAACCGCTGCTGTCGCTGTTCAATTCCATGTCAGACAAACTGCAGGAAGTGTTCCACACTTAATTATCAATTCGAAAATTATCAATTATCAAGGGGTTTCCAAGCCGACTCCTCCCTTGATAATTTATAATTGATCATTCATAATTGTTGATGATCATTCATAATTCTTTTAGTATCGGAATTTGATTTCCTGCACACCGAACTTCCGGATATTCCCATTTACCTCAAAGCAGAGATTCCCGTTTTCATCGACTTCGCGGATCGTCCCCACCAGTAATTCGCCATCGGGTGTTTCAGCGGTGATGAGCTGATCTTTCTTCCATAAATGAGCGTGGTAGTATTGCCGGATAGGATTCCAAGAAGCCTCTCGCAGACGATTGATACCGTTTTCCAGCTCTTCGCTCAGCATGGTGGCCAATTCGAGAATGGACGGTACTTGTTCCGTAAATTCCTCCAACGCACAGGCGGAAGGCAAACCGTCTTCGCGGAAAAGATTGATTCCCACGCCGATAATTGCGCCATTCATGCGGGTGTTCTGCCATTGCGCTTCGATCAGAATACCGGCGATTTTGCGATCATTGATCAGAATATCATTCGGCCATTTGATCATCGGTACGGCTTTCACACACTCAGCGATTGCTTCCCTGACGGCCAGTGCCACGGTAAAATTGAGGTACAGGTAGTGTTCAACTGACAAAAAAGCAGTTTCTACGTAAAAAGAAGCCGTAAATTGGTTTTTGGTGGCAGAGGACCAGGAATTTCCGCGCTGTCCGCGCCCGGCGGTTTGTTTTTCTGCCAAAATTACAGTCCCGTGTGCCAATTTATCTTCGGTAAGCAGCTTGGCAGCATAATTGTTCGTCGAGTCTACCTCGTCCAGTAAAATAAGTTTCTGTACAGGCACTGTATTTAACATTGATTAGCAATAAACACACAAACAGGGCTATGCGATAATTGCTTATGTTTGTGAACACAAATTTACGAATGTATAAATTAAAAAAGGAGAGCAATTCCCAGGCACTTTGCGACGCAATCGTGGAGGGAATGCAAGAAAATAAAGCAAAAGACATCGTTATCCTCGACCTCCGACACATCACTAACGCCGTAACCGATTTTTTCGTGATTTGCTCCGGAGAGTCTTCGACGCAGGTAGATGGTATCAGTTCTACCGTCACGCGTCATACACGTAAAGTGCTTTCCGAAAAACCGTGGCATATCGAAGGAAAAACAAACTCCGAGTGGGTTCTGCTCGATTATGTGAGCGTTGTTGTTCACATTTTCTATAAAGAAGCCCGTCATTTTTACGAATTGGAAGATCTGTGGTCGGATGCAAAGCGCACCGATATTCCGGATCTGAATTAATTAAGCCATCATGTCAGAGAATTCAAATAAACCGAAACGCAATCCATACGCTATTTACTGGATTTACGCCGCCATCGGGATTGCGATCATCGCCGTGCAGCTGTTCTACAGCAGCTCGTCGTCGCATAGTATCAAGAACATTCAAACTTTTTACGACCTCGCTGATTCCGGCTTCGTCAACAACGTGAGCGTGGTAAACCGTTCCCGTGTGGATTTCCGCCTTACTGAGAAAGGGATCGAGTTCGTGAAGAAAAATCCGAAGGGCGAATACGCCCTGATGGCAAAAGCCGTTGAGCCGCGTGGTGGCCGGCTAGCAGCTCCGAAAAACCCGGAATTTTCCGTGAACATCAACGATGCCGGGAACTTCGAAACGCGTATGGGTGAAGTGAATGCCCGTCTGAAAGAAAAAGGAAAACCAACGGTCAGCACACCGCCTGAAGAAGAGATCAACTATTTCAGCGGCATTCTCAATTTCATTCTGCCTATCGTGATCCTGCTTGTGATCTGGATGTTCGTTATGCGACGCATGTCGGGTGGAGGCGGCGGTGCCGGAGGACAGATCTTCAACATCGGCAAATCCCGCGCACAGGTCTACGACAAAGGCAAATCGACCAACGTAACGTTCAAGGACGTTGCCGGTCTGGAAGGTGCGAAAGAAGAAATTCAGGAGATTGTGGAATTCCTCAAGAATCCGAAAAAATACACCGAGCTCGGAGCGAAAATTCCAAAAGGCGCCTTGCTTGTAGGACCTCCGGGAACTGGTAAAACCCTGCTTGCGAAAGCCGTTGCGGGAGAAGCCAAAGTACCGTTCTTCTCGCTTTCCGGTTCCGATTTCGTTGAAATGTTCGTTGGTGTGGGAGCTTCCCGCGTGCGTGACCTGTTCCGCCAGGCGAAAGAAAAAGCACCGGCCATTATCTTCATCGACGAGATCGACGCAATTGGTCGTGCCCGTGGCAAAAACGCCGGTTTCAGCTCAAACGACGAGCGTGAAAACACCCTGAACCAGCTCCTCACGGAAATGGACGGTTTCGGTACTAACTCGGGTGTGATCATTCTGGCTGCAACCAACCGTGCGGACGTACTCGACAGCGCGTTGATGCGTGCCGGACGTTTCGACCGTCAGATCTATGTAGACATGCCGGACCTTAACGAGCGTATGGAAATCTTCCACGTGCACCTCAAGCCGTTGAAACTGGCTCCGAAACTGGATATCGACTTCCTGGCGAAACAGACTCCGGGCTTCTCCGGCGCCGACATCGCCAATCTGTGTAACGAAGCGGCCCTGATCGCTGCCCGTAAGGAAAAGGAATTCGTAGAAAAACAAGACTTCCTCGACGCCGTTGACCGTATCATCGGTGGTCTGGAGAAAAAGAACAAGATCATTACGAAGGAAGAAAAACGTGCGATCGCCTTCCACGAAGCCGGTCACGCCACGACTTCCTGGCTGCTTGAACACGCACATCCGCTGGTAAAAGTGACCATCGTTCCGCGCGGACGTTCACTCGGCGCTGCCTGGTACCTGCCGGAAGAGCGCCAGATTACAACAACCGAGCAGATCCTCGATGAAATGTGCTCTGCTCTTGGCGGACGTGCAGCTGAACAGCTGATCTTCGGAAAAATCTCGACAGGTGCGCTCAGCGACCTCGAAAAAGTAACGAAACAGGCTTATGCGATGGTTTCCATCTACGGACTGAACGATCGTCTCGGAAACATTTCGTACTACGACTCACAAGGTCGCGAAATGTTCACCAAGCCTTATTCCGAGGAAACAGCCCGTATCATCGACGAAGAAGTGAGCAAGATGATCCAGGAGCAATACAACCGCGCATTGCAGATCCTTTCCGACAACCAGGACAAGCTGACGGCTCTGGCCAACAAGCTGCTCGAGCAGGAAGTGATCTTCAAGGAAGACCTCGAAGAGATCTTCGGGAAACGCGCCTGGGGCAACGACGATCTGATCGCCGATCCGAAAGAAGCTACTTCCGTTGAGCCGGACCCAACCAACCTTGAAACGCCGCTCACGAGCGCCGATCAGGGCAAGGACGCCGAGCAGAAAGAAGAGGAAAAAGACAAAGACAACTTCGACGAAAATACTCAGCCGACATCCGGTGGAGAATAATTGAAGCGATTCATCTTGATAGAAAGGGAGCGGGAAACTGTTCCCTTTTTTGTTGCAAATCCTTCACCACAAAGGAGCAAAGGGAACCGTTATTGGTGACTCTCCCCCTTTGGAGGGGGATAAANNCTCGATCCTCCCTCAAGGGAGGAAGCAAACCCCTTTGCGATCTTAACCACAGTTATGTACCTAACCTTTGCTCCTCTTGTCGAAGATCCGCCTGTGGAGGATGGTGAAACTTCTCATTTTATCTAACTTTGGTCCATGAGTAACCTGATTGTACGTTCTATTACCGGCGCCCTGTTCGTTGCAGCTCTTATCGGTGCTATTTTGTGGGACCCGATCGCCGTGGCGGCCGTTTTTGGACTGTTTATGCTGCTGGGCGTGGATGAATTCGCCCGATTGGTCAACCAGCATACCTCCTACTCCATGCAGCGCGGATTTGCCGTGACAATCGCTGTGTTGGCCTTTGCCGGTTTTACGGCTGTATTGCTCGGCGAGCTCGACGGAACCTATTTGTTCCTGCTGTTTCCGCTGGCACTCGTTTCACTGGTTAGCTCACTTTTCCGCAAATCGACAACTGCGCTTCAGGATACGGGATTGCTGTTTTTCAGCTGGCTTTACATCCTGGTTCCGTTTCTGATGATCCTGCACCTCGCTTTCATCGTGAAAAACCCCTGGGAGTTTGTCGGCATGTTCGTTCTGATCTGGAGCAACGACACGTTCGCCTACGTTTGTGGAAGATTGTTCGGTCGTACAAAGCTGTTCGAGCGTATTTCCCCGAAAAAAACGTGGGAAGGAACCATCGGCGGCATCGTTTTCGCGCTGATCGCCGGGTGGTGCTGGGCAACGTGGGTTTCCGAGCTGAACGAGCCTTATCTTTTCTGGCTGATCGTGGCACCGTTCATTGCTTTGGGCGCTATTTTCGGCGATTTGTTCGAATCCCAGCTCAAGCGACAGATCGGTGTGAAAGATTCGGGAAATATTCTTCCCGGCCATGGCGGCATCCTCGATCGTTTCGATGCCGCATTGATGGCCATCCCATTTTTTTATGGCTTTTGGATGGTTTGTTGTTAACTTCGCGGAAAATTCATTCCTATGACACTTCACCGCGAAGGCTTTGCTACAATCACCATCGGTTTACTCGCTCTCACCTTGTTTCAATGGGGGAATTTCTGGCTGCTTGGCGTTACCGGATGGTTGTGGCTGTTTATCCTGCTTTCGCTGGGCGTACTGGTCATGGCATACCTGATTGTACAGTTCTTCCGCATTCCGAAACGCACGTTTACTTTCGGGCCGAATGACGTTTTGTGTCCTGCAGATGGGAAAGTCGTGGTGATCGAAGAGGTCGAAGAAACGGAATACTTCAACGACCGTCGCATCCAGGTTTCGATTTTTATGTCACCACTGAATGTGCATGCGAATTACTTTCCTATCGGCGGAATCGTTCGCTACGTGAAATACCACAAGGGCTTGTTCCTGGTAGCCTGGCATCCGAAAAGCAGCACGGATAACGAACGCAGTACCGTTGTTGTGGAACACGCGAGCGGTCAGTCAATATTGTTCCGTCAGATTGCCGGCGCCGTAGCCCGTCGTATCTGCTATTATGCCACAGTCGGACAGCAGGCCGTTACAGGTGAAGAGTTCGGATTTATCAAGTTCGGGTCGCGCGTTGACGTCTTCCTTCCGATCGGAACGGAGCTGAATGTTAAAATCGGCGACGATGTTAAAGCTAAGTTAACGAAGCTTGCCACATTGAAATAATAAGTTTATTTTTAAGCCTGTTATAACACTCAAATCAATTGATATGAAAAAAGTATTTGTTGCCCTGACACTCATGCTGTTCGCCGGCTCTATGTCAGCTACAGTATACGCTGCATCGAATAACGATCCTGCAAGCGTTGTTGTAGTGAAGAAAAAAGACGATGACAAGAAAAAGAAAGCTAAGAAAAGCAAGAAAGGATGCTCCAGCAAAACTGGTTCTTCCTGCTGCCAGAAAAAAGCTGCTTAATTCGGGGCTTACCCATTTGAAATCCGGTCTTGTGCACGAGACCGGATTTTTTTATGCCCGCTTGTCCCAATAACGTTTAAATCCGCGCGATCGGATCGTTGTTTTTTCTCAAAAAAGCTATTTTAGAAAAAAGAAACTCCATGAGCACATTCACCAGCGATCTTTCGGGAACCGAATTTGATGAATCGGAAAAACTATCAGCCAAAACCATCCGTCGTTCTTTAATGAAGCTCATTCGCGAGGACCATCCCGATTTTTCCGAAGACCAGTTCCTGGCCGAAAGTGAATTGTCGTATTACCGTGATAAATACATGGTGCAGGCGCTCACTGCCGAGCTGAGTAAACAGGAACAGATCGATGGAGCGCTGATTCACCGTCTGACAAACATGGTAAGCGAGCCTGTTGCGACTCCGGCCGAAGAACACGCGCGGTTGTCGTTCGGTCAGCGTGTCGCCGATAATGNNTAATGTCGCCGAATTCGGTGGCAGCTGGACGTTCATTATTTCGTTCGGACTGTTCATCGCGCTCTGGATCGGGTCGAATGTTTACCTGCTTGCCAATAAAGGCTTCGATCCTTATCCGTTCATCCTGCTGAACCTGATTCTTTCCTGCATTGCTGCCTTACAGGCTCCGATCATTATGATGAGCCAGAACCGACAGGAAGAAAAAGACCGCGAGCGCGCCAAAGAAGATTACCTTATCAACCTGAAGTCGGAGCTGGAGATTCGCGTACTACACGAAAAAATCGATCATCTGATCCTTCGTCAACAAAAGGAATTGTTTGAAATCCAGAAGATGCAGCTCAAGATCATGGAAGATCTCTTAGCATCCAAAAAACCCTGAATAGTTTACTCCATGAAACGTATTTACTTTCTCCCCATTTTCCTGCTCTCCACCTTGTTTTCCATTGCTCAAACCGAGCTGCCTCCATTTGCTTTCGGTGTAGTCGATGGTTTCTACTCAAACGAGCTCGGCGAACATCGCACGCTTAACATTTATCTGCCACCGGGCTATCACCCGGATTCGGCGACCCGTTATCCGGTCATTTACCTGCTCGACGGTTCGGCACTGGAAGATTACGCTCATACTGCCGGCCTGGTGGAGTTCCTATCGACTTATGGTGTCATTCCGCAGTCGATCGTTGTAGGTATTGCCAATGTGAGTCGCAGACGTGATTTTACGCATCCTACGACCGTAAAAGAAGACCTGGAGCTGATTCCCAACAGCGGCGGCTCGGAAAAGTTCATGGCTTTTATCGAAAAGGAATTGCAGCCTTACATCGATTCTCATTACCTTACGAACGCCGATAAAATGCTGATCGGGCAATCGCTTGGCGGTTTGCTGGCGACGGAGATTTTCATCAAAAAAACCGATCTGTTTAACCGGTATGTGATCGTAAGTCCGAGCCTGTGGTGGGACAAAGAATCGCTCTTATCGCAGGTTCCTGCTTTCCTCAAAGAACATTCGGATTTAAAGCAGCAGGTTTGCATCGCCGTAGGAAAAGAACCTGTGCCAATGAATCGCGACGTGAATACGCTGGTCAAATACCTCAAAAAGTATCCTTCGAAGTCGTTCAGTTACAATTATGTCTATTTACCGGACGAAGACCACGGAACGATCCTGCACATGGCGCTGTATAAAGCATTTGAAGGGTTTTATAAAGGGAAAAGTGAGTAGTGAACAGTTAGCAGTGTTTGGTGATTAATCGTTTTCTGTGACGTTGGAGATGAAGGCGTAAAAGCGTTTCATCGCGCCTGGTTGGAGGTAGATGTAGTAACAACCATGATCAGCGTATACGATATTGACAAGGCTTGCATCCTTGAGTTTTAACAGGTGAACATGTACCGTTGACGGAGCCAGTTTTAACAATGGAATAAGGTCCAAGCTACGAGTATACCCAACTTGTTTTAAATGGTGGAGAATTGCAATTCTGGCAGGATGGGCCAGTGCTCTTCCGATAAGGGAAAGGTTAATTTCTTCGTGTGTGAATTGGTTGGTTTTGGATGCTCCCATAAGTACTTTTTCTATTTAAGTTATTGAAAAAGTTGACTTATTACAAGGCAATTTCGCGAATTCGCAAATTTTCTACATTGCAAATTTTATAATTCGAAATATTTCGAATCTCTTTATTTATGGGGTGTTCTAGTTCGTTTTAGAATTCATCCCTTATTACGGCACAATCTCCTCCAACTCAAAGCTCGGCGTCCCTTTCGCTCCATTCACATCATAAAAATCAAGGAAACGCAGCTTGTAATAGCGGTTCTCCACCGAACGGACAACGTAGATCTTTTCCGAATCGATAATATAAGTTTCCAGGCCGAAATCGTAGAACTTCCAGTCGTAGCCAATCACGTCGAGGTCTTCCGTAAAAGCCAGCGTACTGGCAAAAGCGTAATCGATGCTTTCAAAAGCTGCATTGGTTTCGTAGATGCGAACAAGATTTCGATTCGACAGCACGCCTGTCACCAGGTAAGGTGTTTCTTCTTCGACGAAATAATATGTATAGCTGGTGAAACACAAATCCCACTGGTCTTTCGGCGGCTCGATGCTAACGGTCGCTCCGCCGTTGTTGAAGGAAAAGAATGAGGCGTTATGCGTATGCTGTTTCGCGATAACGGAAGTTGTAAAAGTGGAAGAGCTCAGCGTTCCCCATTCGATCGTGTAGTCGTTTTCCGTAAGAGCGGTGACGTGGAATTTGATCTTCCCGAGCGCGGCCCCGGTCGTGCTCTGACCGCGATCGAGAATGTAGACTTTGTTCAATTCCCAATCGTGCAGCGCAAGAGAGTCCGGCATACCTTTTGAATTGTCATAGAGCCAGGTCACCGGCGTTGTTCCGTTGACGCTGGAAAGACTGGTTTCATTCGTAATGCTCACTGCCATGTATTTGGCCGAATTGAGCATGATCTCACGACCGTCCGCGCCGGATTCGAAAGCCAGGTCCCAGATCGAGCGCTCGTTCTGTGCAATAACCGTTTCCGACGAAAGCTGGAAAAACAGCTGGTTGGCATAATCGCTGCCCATGCTCACGCTGATCGTATTCGCAGAGCCATTACCCGTGAAAGGTTTCGGAAGCTCTTTCTTCTCGCAGGCAAAAAGTGCCGCAACGGCTGTCAGCAAAACGATGCGTTTCATTTTTTCGATTTTAAATTGAATTGCAGTTTGACATACACGCTTCTTCCCCAGTTGACCGGAGTCGAAGTAGCGCTGCCGGCATGTGCGCCCGTATCGTTATTGGAAACGCCCACGGAACGAACATTCAACAGGTTTTTTCCTCCGATTGTGGCAACAATTCGCTTGTCCAGGAAGGAACGGCTCACGCTCGCATCCAGCAAATGGTAATCGTTGATGAACGACGAAACAGGATCGCCTTCCACCGATTGCAGGTAAATCTGCACGCGACCGGTGTATTTATAGAACGTGGAGAATATCAGTCCCGGTTTTTTCCAGAACACACTAGCGGTGGCCGTCACTTCGGGTGAAAACGCAAATCGGTCGATCGTCAGGTTGCTTTTCGTACCGATGTAAGCAAATCCTGCACGGAACTGGTGCTTTCCCGGACGGTATTCCACCGCGGCCTGCATACCCGTCGCTTCGAAAGCGTCGAGATTGAAATAGGAAAACTGTACACCGGTTTCGTCCTGTGCGAGCGTGATCTTGTTCTGAACGATCTGGTAATAGCCGTTCACATCGACCGACAACGGCTGCTCGTTCACCATACGACGCGTGCCGATCCAGCCCTGCATGTGAATGGATTGTTCGGGCTTGAGATGAAGGTTTCCTGTAATGTTGTGATTGATATCCACGAAATCGAGGTAAAGCTCTTTGATCGAAGGCGAACGGAAACCGCTGGCAATGCCGAGTCGGTAGTTCCATTTGGTGGTCGCGTATTTCAGGTTCAGGGCCGGTGTCAAAGACGAACGGTAAGAAGAGTTGTAAGTCGCGCGCAATCCCGGCTTCACAATGAGCTTGTTAAATTGCCATTCCATATTGGTAAACAAAGCCGCTTCGGTGATAGCCTGCTGCTTGTCGAGGATACGCTGACCGAAAGCCGTTTCGTGGTTCACATCGTAACCGAATTCGTAGCGAAAGCGTTTGCCTTCTTCGTTATTGACGAACGACAGGCGCGACATCAGCGACGTAAAACGCGTCGTATCCTGATCTCCGGCTGTGGTTGTCAATTGGCGGTCGAGCGTGTTGAGATTCACGATGTAGGTGTTCTTGATGCGCTCGTAATAGTTGTAAGCGATCACACCCTGCAGCTTGAATTTATCGTTCAGCGGCGCGTTGATCTGGATTCCCTGGTTCAGACGATTCGTGTAGTAGTAATCGTCGAAAGCAGAATTGAACTGCGGTGCCCGAGGCAGGCCTTTGTTGTGGATTTTTTCGTAGAAATAGTCCACATAGGGCGTAAGCGTGATGTTCTTGATCGGCACGATCCACTTCACGCCTGCCTGGTATTGCATTTTTGGTTTCCAGCTCTGGTAGCGGCCCGAATCGGCAACTTTCGATTTTGGAAATTCCATGAACGGATCGCCGTTGATCCAGCCGTCGAAGTAATTGCGCTGACCGAAAAGCTGCAGCTGCGATTTCTTGAGATTGAACGAAAACTGAGCGTCGAGGTTGTAATTGCCGACGGTTTCATAATACGAATTGAGCTGTGCCGTTTGTGAGCGCGTCTGTTTTTTCTTCGTGATGAGGTTGATCGTTCCCGCCAGGG
This sequence comes from Flavobacteriales bacterium UBA5871, assembly GCA_002432085.1. Lineage (GTDB taxonomy): Bacteria > Bacteroidota > Bacteroidia > Flavobacteriales_D > Crocinitomicaceae > Fluviicola. The sequence goes on along the minus strand of DJFN01000263.1, from coordinate 35,598 downwards.
CATTGCTTCCGTAGGAAACGCTCGAAGGTCCTTCCACGATCTCAATGCGCTCGATAGTCGCCAGGTTGATCTGACTCAGATCGATTTCGCCATCCACACGACCGATCACCGGAACGCCATCGATCAGGATCTTGACATTCTGGCCGTTCATGCCTTGCAGACTCATTCCGCTGCCGAGCACCTGGTCCTGCGAAATGCGGATATTCAGCTCGGAAAGCAACACATCGCGGAGATTGACTGCGCCTTTCGCATCGATCGTTTTGCGATCGATCACGCGCGCTTTCTGAACGGCGTCGTCCACTTTTCGGTCCGAAAGCTGGCCCGTAACGATGAATTCATCCAGCGAAGAAGCTTCGGGCAGCAAAACGATTTGCCGGTTTTCTCCGTTACGGACCGTTCCGGTTTGCGGTTCGTAACCTTCCGCTTCGGCTGTGTAAGTAATAGTTGCGTGCTGTTCGAAAACAGCGGCTGATAGTGTGTAGGAGCCCCGATCATCGGTCGTCGCCGAAAAAATTGGTGTTGTCCCGTCCATGAAAGACACCGGCACAAACGGTATGGGTTGGTTACTGTCTCCAGCTACCACGGATAACAGCGATTGACCGTTCGCGCCAATGGACAACAATAAAAAAACAACAAACAATAACCGGGGCAGCATGCTACATCAGTTTAATTGTGCGACAAGCGCTCTCCACGATTCCAGCTCCGGTTTTCCAGGCTTTCGCTCGCCGAACAGTGTACAGATAAGCTCTTTGCGCTCGTTGAACAGCTCGAGTGAAGTCACTTCGCCATCCGTAGTCGGCTTGCGAACAATCCACGATTCGGTGATAGCGCCTTCGCGCAGGTGCAGATTGAAGATTGGATCGAGCACATTGATCCACGGACCGTGATCGACGATATTTTTTACCGGACCGGTATGGATCTGGATAATTCCCGGATTACCGACAAAGACCATGATCGGCGTCTGCGTCTCGGAAGCGGCGTTCAAAGCCTGGCGCAAGGCGTTATTGCTGATTTTTTTTGCAAAATGCTCGCTCGGTGCCAGGCGCAAAGCCTGTGTGCGCGTTACTTTGAAGTTGCGCAGCATCCCGAAGAAGTCGTGCGTATCTTTAAGCGTTTCCCACACCTGACGGAAACCGGCTACGTCGATCTCGTCGTCGCTGAGCTCATTTTCCATCTGGAATTCCTTGCGGATCACTTCCTGAACCGGTTCCTGGCTTTCATGCTTGAATTCGTTCACCAAAGCATGGTAAGCGTCTATATTGCTCTTGCTTTCCATGTAAATCTTGTGGAGCGCCAGACCGTCTTTCCCGAAGAATTGCAGGCTGAAACGCGGCTTATCGTTAACGAATTCAGCTACGGCAAACGCGCTGTCCCATGCTTGCAGGAAAATACGAAGATCAATGTCTTTTCCAACGAACAGGCTGGCGTGCGGACCAAAGCTGCCGTTCTCGTAAATACCTTTGCGCTCGTGTACAACTTCATCGTTGCGGGAAAGCGCCATCACGTAACCAAGCGTTTCGATTTTGCCAAGAATGCTTTCAAACTCCGGACGCAAACGCGTAACGTTTTCACCGCAGTCGAGCACCAGCAATTCCACTTCGCTGACACCTAATTGTTTTGCCGCCTCGCGGATACGTACTTTCTGCTCTTTCAACGGAGCATAGCGTTCTTTCAATTGTGCACTGATTGTTTCCATTTTTCTGTGTTTTTAAATTCGTTATTGGTAGCTGTATTCTGATTGACCGGGAATACTGTTCGTATAAAGTCCCGGTTGTTCGACGACGAACCATGTCTGGCCGTCGGATTCTTTTCGTACGATAGGAATGTTGTAAACCGCGCTCAGCTGATCGGCCTGCATGGCTTCATCCACCGGAGCATCGGTCAGAATGCGTCCCTGGTGCATCATGATCACGCGGTCGGCAAACGCATAAGCGCTGTTCAGATCGTGGAGCACGGCTATCACCAGCCCGCCTTTGTCGACCACTTTTTCACGCGCCATTTGCAACAGGCTGTATTGATAATGCAGATCGAGGTTATTCAGCGGCTCGTCGAGGGTNNGGTTCGTCGGCGAGGATGATCGCGGGCCGGTTGATCACCGCCCTCGCAAGCGCCACGCGCTGCTGCTGACCGCCTGAAAGCGAATTGAACGCCTGTTTGCGGCGGTGTTGCAATTGCAAATCTTCGAGCATATTGGTCACCATGATTTCGTCGTTGCGGGAAGGCTTATAGCCGAAATACACCGAGCGCCCCATGGTGAGCACCTGTTCCACCGAAAAAGACTCGAAAACGGAATGTTGCTGCTGTAAATAAGCGCGACTCATCGCCAGCTCTTCGGTCGTCCACTCGGAAAGCTCTTTGCCAAGGATCTGAATTTCGCCCGAAGAAGGCGTGTACAATCCGGAAAGCAAATGCAGCAGCGAGCTTTTTCCGGCGCCGTTCGGACCGATAACGGCCACAAAACCGGCTTCATCGAAACGACACGACAATTTTTCGAGGATCGTCTTTCCTTTCCGTACCAGCGATATGTCGGTTGCGCGAATCATGCGAAAAGCTGTCGTTTCTGTCGTAAAATGATCACCAGCAAAACCGGTGTTCCGAACAAAGCCGTGATAATACCGATCGGCACTTCCGTCGGCATCAGGATGGTGCGACTGATGAGGTCCGACACACAAACCAGGAAAGCTCCCGAAAGCGCCGATAACGGCAGCAGTGTCCGATGGTCCGGCCCGGTAATTCCACGCAGAATGTGCGGAATAACCAACCCTACAAAACCGATTGCGCCGACAAACGAAACGGTTGCGCCCACCATAGCGGTAGAAGCAACGAACGTGAGCCACTTGGTGCGCTTGGTGTTCACTCCTAGAAAATAAGCCGATTGCTCGCCCAGCGCAAAAGCATTCAACGCGCCCGACAGACGCAGTAAAATGATCATCGGAATGACCACGAAAGGCGTCAGGATCGCAATATTGCTCCAGGTAGCGCCGCCCAGGCTGCCCAATGTCCAGAAGCTTAGATCGCGCAGCTCCGTTTCCGAAGCGAAATACGTCATCAGTCCTGTGAGCGAGCCGGCAATGGCATTCAACGCAACACCTGCGAGAATCAGCATAGTGATCTGAATCGTTTGCTGGAAACGCGAAATGCGGTAAACCAGCATAGTCGTAAGCGCCGCTCCTATAAAAGCGACAAAAGCCAGCGTCAGAGCCGGATTGCCTGCTACTAAAAACGGAATCGACGATCCCAGAAGGATGTACAGGGCCGCAAAAAAGGAAGCTCCCGAAGCAATCCCAACGAGGCTGGAATCGACCAGCGGGTTGCGGAAAATGCCCTGAAGCGCGGCTCCTGAAACCGCCAGTGCTGCCCCCACAAGAAGGGAGAGCAGCACGCGCGGAAGTCGTAAGCTCAGCAGCACGTTTTCATTGAATTCATCGAACGGAATTCCCATGTCGATCCCAATGCCCGAGAAGAGAATGGAAACCACTTCTTTCGGAGGAATCGTCAGGGCACCGAGTCCCAGCGAGGCAATCACGGCGATCACCAGCAGGATGGAAAGTACAATGAAAACCGATGCCGATCTTTTCATAGTATTTAAGGCAGTTTACTCAATTCGGTGTTCAGCTCGACAAGCGCTTTGCCGACACGTGGTCCGAAACCGCTGAGGTAATGTCCGTCCATGGCGATCACGGCATTGTTCTTCCCGGCTGTCGTGGATTTCACTCCCGGAACGGCCAGTACGCCACCTTCGCTGCTCAGACTTGCCTTTCCGGAATCGAACATCAGGATCACATCCGGATTGGCAGCAATGACTGCTTCGGCTGTCAACGGCTTGAAGTCTTCAAAACCACCGGTCGCGTTTTGTCCGCCGGCGAGCGTGATCATTTCGGAAAGCTGGGTGTTGTCACCGGCTACCATCAATGTTCCCGTTCCGCGAGCGTAAACGAACAGCACTTTCGGCTTTTTCGAGAGTTTTTTCAGGGAAGCGATGTCGTTATCGATCTGCTTCACCAGTTTCTCGGCCGCTTCTTTTTTACCGGCCCAGGCTGCGATCGCTCCGATCACTTCTTTCGCACTTTTCACCGTGTATTCACGCTTGAAAAGAATGACTTCGACCTTCGCTTTTTCCAGCTGTTCCTTGATCGCCGGATCCATTTCATCCTCGAATGCAAGTACGTGCGTCGGTTTTGTGCTCAGGACATTTTCAGCCGAGATAGCGCGAATGTGTCCGAGATTGGTCAGCGATTCAGCCGCTTTCGGATATGTACTGGTCACATCGACCGCTACGATTTCCTGTTCGGCTTCGAGTGCGTAGAGAATTTCCGTGATGGTCCCACTCAGGGAAACGATGCGACGAGCTTCTTTTTGCTCTTCTTTGGCAGGATCAGCCTCTGTTTTCCCGGAGTTGCAGGAAACAACGGCAAAAGCAGCCAGTAAGAGTACAATGAGTTGTTTCATGACGTTTCGTGCTAAGAATTAATGCTGAACAACCAGACGCTGCGTCGTTACGGCCGAACCGGCTGTACAAACTACCTGGTAAGTTCCGTTTGCCAGTGCTGCCGTCTCGAGCGGAATAGTTGTCATAGCCGTAGCACTTGCTTCCTGAGTCGAAACAAGCTCGCCCATCAGGTTGTAAACACTGATCGTTGCTTTATCGGCATTTTTCAATACGATTGTAGCGCTTGCATTCGCCGGGTTCGGGAAAATCGTTGCGTAGATCGCTTCACCGTTTTCATCCATTCCTACGGAAGAAATTTTCTCTTTCGCAAATGCATATTTCCCTTGCGAAGAGCCTGTGAAACCGGTCATGATCACTTTCCAGATGTCGCCGTCTACGTCGTCAACGAAGTAAACAGTCGAATCTTCGATCACCCAGCCGCCTGACATTGCTTTCCAGTCCCAGCCGATCGTGTTGATATCTTCAGAAAACGTCAGGCCGCTGAAATCTTCGAACGTAACCGGATCGTTTACCGGGTAAACCATGGCAATTTCCACACCTACGTTCTGGAATACACCCGTAACAAAGTTGTGCGGCACCGGAACATCGACTGTCAGGTACTGACCGAAGTGCAGATCCCAGTCTGTTTTTGCGGGCTCGCGATCGATCACCGTGTTGGTGTTCATGTTGTAGTACACGAAGTTTTTGGTCGAATAACCGGCAACTGCGATGTTTTCAGTTGTCAGGTCCGTGTTGTCGAGCAGGTCGTGCGTAATGGTATAGGTGCCGGTCATGCTCACCAGGTCGATTTTCAGCTTGCGGTAACCGCCTGCCAGGTACTGGATCACGAAAATGCGGTTCGCGTTTACGTTATGAGAAGTCGTATTGTAAGTTCCCCAACCAAAATCAAGCGGTCCGAGGTTCGTTGTTCCGTTGAAAGCACCTGCCCAGCTCACTTCGTCGTTCATCAGCGGCGTCCACGTGCTCAGACCTGTTGTATCGGCATTTTCGAAATCTGCAGGATCGGATCCCGGAATTTCATACACACGCGCTACTTTATCATTAATGCGTACAAACGTTGTAAGCGGATCGGTCGGCATAACGCTCGTTGCAAGAGCGATATCCCATGTCGCAGCGGCTTCGCTTCCCTGATCGTCGTTCTCGAGGCTGTACCAAACGTTGTTCGTATACGAAGCCATAGTGGTCACCGTATCGTTTACCAGCTGTGCGGTGGCCTGGTAGCCGNNCGATTGCAAGGGTAAGTATGATTCTTTTCATGTTTTTATTATTTATAATTAATCTAAATAAGACTCCACAAAATTACTTACCCGGGAATCGATCGTACAATACCCTACTTCTGCGAATTTGAACTACCACCTACAGGGTAGTCACTGCTGAGCCAGCATGTAGAGAGCTATTTCACGGGCAGAAGACACCTGCAGTTTTTTCATGAGGCTCTTCCGGTGTGTATGAACGGTGTGCGGACTGATGCACAGCACCTCGCCAATTTGCTTGTTGGTTTTGCCTTCGGCGATCAGCGATGCGATCTCTCGCTCACGATCGGTCAGGGATCTTCCCTGGACATTGGCCGGAGCCGACAAACGCGGCAATAAGCGTGTGAGTATTTTCTGACAGAAGAATTGCCCGCCGCGGCCCATTACTTCAAGCGCTTCGTCGATTTCTTCCGGGCTGCAGTCGTAGGTCAGATAGCCTTCTATGCCTGTCGTAAAACAGCGCTGGATAAAATCCAGGTATTCCATCGTAGAAAGCATCAGGATCTTCACTTTAGGAAGTCGCTTACGCAATTCCAGCAACTCTTCGAATGTGAACACGTCAGCGGCGCTTTTATCAAGAACAACTGCATCGGTGCGCTCAAGAATGGATTTGGCGATCAATTGCTCGATCGATTGGAAGTAATGCGCCTGCACATGGTGACGGCTACCCGACAAAGTCTGGCGTAAACCGGCTGGTATGAGTGTATTTCGACTGGAAATCAGTATACGCATTACTTAGAACAATTCTAAATAGCAAAAGTGCGGGTTATTGATTCCATCTTCAATACCTCAAAACCGGTATTTTGACGGTGTTTCCGTTGTGAAATAAAAAAGGGCGGACCATCGATCCACCCTTAGCTTTACATTATTTCAGGATTCTGTTACCATTTGAACAACGGTCGCCCGCTCATCATCGCATTCACGTCTTTGCGAACCGCTTCAATGGTCGTTTCATCATTCAGATTCATCAATACGCGGTCGATCAGTCCGACGATCACCGGAATTTCCGCTTCGGTAATACCGCGGGAAGTGATCGCAGGTGTTCCGACACGAATACCGGAAGTCACGAACGGCGATTCGGTATCGAAAGGAACCATGTTCTTGTTCACCGTAATATCGGCCTTTACAAGCGTGGTCTCGGCGTCTTTACCGGTCACGCCTTTGGAACGCAGGTCGATGAGCATGCTGTGGTTCTCTGTTCCGCCGGAAATTACTTTGTAGCCCAGGTCGATGAAAGATTGCGCCATAACAGCTGCATTTTTCTTCACCTGAGCCATATACGTTTTGTAGTTATCAGTCAGCGCTTCACCGAAGGCAACGGCTTTTGCTGCGATGACGTGCTCGAGTGGCCCACCCTGAATTCCCGGGAAAACAGCTGCATCGAGCAAAGCCGCCATGGATTTCGGGTTGCCGTTCTGCCATTTCAGCCCGAACGGATTATCGAAGTTGTGACGCATCATGATCACACCGCCGCGTGGTCCGCGAAGCGTTTTGTGAGTCGTTGTTGTAATGATATGGCAATGATCGAGCGGATCGTTCAGCAAACCTGCTGCGATCAGACCGGCCGGATGTGAAATATCGGCCAGGATCAGCGCACCGATCTTATCCGCAACCTGACGGATACGAGCATAATCCCAGTCGCGGGAATAAGCCGAAGCACCGCAAACGATCATTTTCGGACGCTCACGCAAGGCTACTTCCTCGAGCATGTCGTAATCCACGAAACCGGTTTCTTTATTGACACCGTAAAAATGCGGCTCATACAGCTTTCCGGAGAAGTTCACCGGTGAGCCGTGTGTAAGGTGTCCGCCGTGAGAAAGGTCGAAACCAAGGATTTTATCGCCCGGCTTCAAACAAGCAAGAAATACGGCTGCATTGGCCTGCGCACCGGAATGCGGCTGCACGTTCGCCCATGTTGCTCCGAAAAGCTTGCACAGACGATCGATCGCCAGCTGCTCGACTTTATCGACCACTTCGCAACCACCGTAATAACGTTTTCCAGGCAATCCTTCGGCGTATTTATTCGTAAGCACGGATCCCATCGCTTCCATCACCTCGTCGCTGACGAAGTTTTCCGAAGCAATCAATTCGATTCCATGTTCCTGCCGTTGGCGTTCTTCAACAATCAGATCAAAAATTTCCTGGTCGCGTTTCATGCTGTGTTTTTTTAATAGGTAAAAGTGTGGCGCAAATATACTTTTTCACAAACGTTTAATACCATAAAGCTTATGTGAAAGTTCGTTATCCGTTCGTCGGGTAATGCCTTCTGCCGAAAAATCGTCGATGCGCACCCAGCCGCTGGCGTGGATAATCGTGTCAGGTCCCAATAACAAGCCTACATGGTGAATCCGGCCGTTCTGATTGATGAAAAAAGCCAGATCGCCTGCCTGTTGCTCACCGAATGGAATGTCCATGCCCACATCGACTTGCTGCGAAGCATCGCGCGGAAGATTGATCCCGAAAAAACGGAAGGAAAGCTGCATCAAAGCCGAACAGTCGATCCCGAAAGGCGTTTTTCCGCCCCACAAATAAGGCGTGTTTTCATACCGGAGCGCCAATTCGACCGGCGACTGCGGCTCGGCCTCTGCTTCATCGAGAAAACGGAACCGATCGTTTCCGATGTTGAATTCGTCGCCTTCCAGCGGAACGAAAGCGCCGCGTGTAATGAGCTGTTTGCCCCACGGTGTTTCCAACTGACGAGTCAGGGAAGCTTCAATCGTTAAGCCGTCATACCAGCGGCTGACTTCTTTTTTGGTCAACAGACGTATTTGTTTACCATCGATCCAGCCTTCGTAATGATCGGCATAGGATTGGATTTTCAGCCACTGCTCGTGTGTTTCGAGAATCGTCACGATTTCACCGAACAGCAATTGCGTCACGATTTCCGCCCGATCGCTGTGATCGGCGCGCACAGGTGAAACGGCCACCTTGCAATAAGCGAACTGCTCCATTATTTTTTCGGGAAGCCCGACAATTTTGTGAGGTTGACTGCCTGCTGAAAATGGCGCTCGTTATGGTAAGCCACAAACAACAGCGCATCGCCGAGGCGCAAACGAATGATCTTCGAAATGGAAATCGGAACTTTCACTTTCCGCAGGTTCACTTCAAGGCATTTCTCAAGGATATGCAAAAGCTCGTTCTGACCTTCCAGCAGCGTTTCGCGCTCGTTGCCTTTCACCAAAGAAGGATTCAGGGAAGGATTGTACGCTTTCGGAGCATTGAAACGACGTTTGACGTTGCGGGCATTGCCAAGCTTCATCGAAATCCAGGCCGATCTTCCGAGCGGGGAAGAAACGAACTGTTCTCTCGGCTGACGAAAACGGGTCTTTTCGATACGACTCCGGAACGCTTCGTGGTAAAACCGCGCGTATTCGTTCAGATGAGCAAATATTTCCGACAAATTCCAGGTCGCTTCGTTGGGTTTCCACTTCAGCTGCTGTTCGCTCAATCCACCGAATTTATCCTTCAGCAACTGTATATTCCGCTCAGTAATCGTTGCTACTTCGTTTAATACCCACTGGGTCGTCATCGTTTTCAAGATTCGTTTATCAAAAATAAACTTTTTATCAGTCACACAATCTCCTGTCTTCAGTCATCGGTCTAATGTTAAGTACGAAACCGGAGACTGGAGACCGGTCAACTGTAGACCGCAAACAGCAAAACTGTTTGCGTGAAGCAACCATTAAGCATAAAATACTATCTTTCCGTTATGAGAACGCTGCTGGCCGTCTGCTTGTTATTTGGTGTATTCCAGGTTACTGCACAGGAACCGGAACATCGCCATTCGCTCTTTCACGCACTGATTGAGAACAAAGGACAATGGCCGAAGCAGGTATTGTTTCAATCGCGGTCACAGCAGCACACGATCTGGCTGCAGCAGCACGGCTTTCTCTACGACATCCGCGATTATTCCGCCCTGAAGAAAGCACACGCCAATCCGGGCGCAGGTATCGATGCTTCTGCTTATTCTTCGACGGTCGTCGCCGCACATTTCCTCGGTTCGTCTGAAGTAACGCGGATCGAAAAAAACGGGTCTACCGATCATTATTACAACTACTTCATCGGAAACGACAGCACGAAATGGGCCAACGATGTGTTCGGCTACGGCGAAATCACGATGCTCGATTTTTACCCGGATGTGGACCTGAAAGTCTTCGACGACAACGCGCGCTTCAAGTACGAACTGTGGTGCAAGCCGGGCAGCAATCCCGATGCGATCCGCATTCAATACAAAGGCATCAAAGGCATGAAAATCGATGACCAGGGAAACCTCATCGTTTCTACGGCTCTGGGCGATTTCATCGAAAAAGCACCGATTGCCTGGCAATTGCTTAACGGAAAAATAACCGATGTAAAGTGCAGCTTTAAGCTCGATGGCGACCGCGTTTCATTTACACTCGGAAAATACCACCCGGACGCCGTGCTGATTATCGACCCGATTCTCGTTTTTGCGACATATTGCGGCTCCGTGACCGATAATTTCGGGATGACGGCCACTTATGGCTACGACGCCAGCGCATTTTCGGCCGGAACGATCTACGGCAACGCCTACCCGACTCCCGATCCGCTTGGCTACGACGTTACCTCCAATTTCACGGTGGAGAATGTCGGTGGAAGTGTCACGACCGATGCGTTTATCTCGCGCTACTCGCCGGATGGGACCACGATGCTCTGGACAACTTTCCTCGGCGGCGGCGATAACACGCAGGGAACGGAAACTTCGCACAGTCTGATCTGCGACCGGCAAAACAACGTTTACATCTACGGCGTTACGTCCAGCACCGACTTCCCGATCGTCAACGGATTTCAGTCCTCACACGGCGGCGGAACACCTCTGAACGTGCTTTCGAACGGAACCAATTTCGGAACGACCGGAACGGATATTTACGTCGCAAAATTCAGTGCCAACGGCCACAACCTGCTTGGTTCCACTTACATGGGCGGCTCGCTGAACGACGGCGCGAATTATAAAGTCACTTCGGGAAATTATGGCAGCGCCGCGGCCTACGATTCACTCACAACCAATTACGGCGACCAGTTCCGCGGCGAGATCATGATCGATTCGCTGGGCAACTGTCTTATCGCTTCCTGCACACGTTCGACGAATTTCCCGATACTAAATGCCTTTCAGCCGGCGATCGGCGGTCAGCAGGACGGCGTGATCTTCAAGCTGAGCTCTGATCTTTCGGCACTGCAATGGTCGAGCTACTTCGGCGGTTCGAACAACGACGCCTGCTATTCCGTTAAAATCGATTCATCGTTCAACATCGTATTTGCCGGCGGAACCAGCAGTAATAACCTTCCCGGAACAACCGGTGCCTGGCAATCGTCGTACCAGGGCGGAAAAACAGACGGTTTTGTGGGTAAGCTCACGCCGAACGGACAAACGCTGACACGTGTTTCCTATATCGGAACAAGCTTGTACGATCAGGCCTTCTTTGCAGAAATCGACCGCGCCGACAACGTTTACTTATACGGGCAATCGATGGGCGGAACCTTCCCTATTATCAACGCGACAGGTAATCCCAACAGCTGCCAGTTCGTGATGAAGCTCACGCCCGATCTGACAGCCGTACAGAACTCAACTATCATCGGAAACGGCAACGGTGCGATCAATATCTCGCCTTCCGCTTTCCTGGTCGACATTTGCGGCAATATGTACATTTCGGGCTGGGGCGCCAACATTCTGCAGTCCACGCCGCTCAGCGGCATGCCGGTTACAGCCAACGCTTTCCAATCTTCACCGGCCAACGGTTTCGATTTCTACCTGGCGGTAATCGATCGCGATTTCGATGGCATGCTTTACGGCTCCTACATCGGTGGCGATGAAGCGGGCGAACACGTCGACGGCGGTACATCGCGCTTTGATAAAAACGGGGTGATCTACCAATCCGTTTGCGGTGGCTGCGGTGGCGAAAGCGACTTCCCGACCTCTCCGGGCGCGTGGTCGAGCCAAAACCTCAGCGACAACTGCAACAACCTCATCTTTAAATTCGATTTCGAGCTCATCCCGAAAGCCGAATTCGTGACCGATGACGTGCTCGGCTGCGAAGACTTTACCGTTACTTTCGACAACAACAGCTCGGCTTCCGACAGCTACCTGTGGGATTTCGGCAACGGCGATTCGACTTCTGAAATCTTCAATCCGACTGTGACATACACCGAGCCCGGCGATTACACGGTTTACCTCTACGTAACCGACAGCGTTTGTTTGCTGACCGACACGGCCGAAATCGTCATTACCGTTTTACCGGAGCTGCACCTGAGCGTTTCCAACGATACGATCCTTTGGTCGCCGATGGAGCTGACTTTCACGGCCGACAGCGACGGAAGCTCCGACACTTTTATCTGGTCGGGCACACCGGATTTCTCCGATACGCTCAACGTTTCAACAGCCGATTCTACGCTGACGATCACACCAACCACAACGACAACTTATTACATCCGCCTTTCGAATGCAGCATGCAGTCGTGATGACAGCGTTACGGTTTACTTTGTCGGCGGATCGCTCGTCATAACCGGAAACGATTCCATTTGTCTCGGTGAATCTACGCTGCTCACAGCCGATATCGATGTTCCGGGCGTTACTTTCGATTATGTCTGGGAACCGATGGAAATCCTCACGCCAACTGCGCAGGATAACCAGGTAAATGCTGCTCCGACCGAAAACACGTGGGTCATTGTAACAGCCAACGGCTCGAATGGCTGTATGGACAAAGATTCGGTCCTGATCTATGTCGGAAACATTCCCGGATCTGTAACGGCAACCGCCGAGCCTTCCAATGTCGTTGAAGGCGGAACGAGCACCCTGACAGCCAATCCGCCGGGCTACAGTTATCAATGGTCGCCAACAACAGGGCTGACGGCTCCAAACAACCGCGTAACGCAGGCTACGGTGGAAGAAACAACAACCTATACGGTTACCGTAACGGACGGCATTTGCGTCAAAACCGACGACGTAACGGTCAAAGTACTGTTCACGCCTTGCGACGCGCGTTATGTATTCGTGCCGAACGCTTTTTCACCCAACGGCGACGGTGAAAACGATATGTTATTTGTCCGAAGCGCCATTGCGACCGAGATCGAATTCCGGGTATTTGACCGCTGGGGCGAATTAATTTTTGAAACGCTTTCCAGCAATAACGGCTGGGACGGAACCTTTCGTGGAAAACTGGTTGATCCCGATGTGTATGATTATTACCTTCGTGCGGTATGTGTCGACGGTGAAGAACACATCATAAAGGGAAATATCACGTTAATCCGCTAAGCATGAGCAAAAAGATCATCAACAAACAATCCGAGAAATTTCTTCAAACCTACCTGAACAATCCATCGCCAACCGGTTTCGAATCGGAAGGACAAAAGATCTGGATGGATTATGTGCGTCCATATGTGGACAAATTCGAAACTGACGCTTACGGAACGGCTGTCGGCATCATCAATCCCGATGCACCTTTCCGTGTCGTGATCGAAGCACATGCAGATGAGATTTCCTGGTTTGTCCATTATATTACCAAGGACGGTTTCATCTATGTGCGCCGTAACGGTGGCTCGGATCACCAGATCGCACCTTCCAAGCGCGTCAACATCCACACTTCGAAAGGCATCGTAAAAGCTATTTTCGGCTGGCCGGCCATTCACACACGTCATGAGAAGGAAGAAGCGCCTTCCATGAAAAACATTTGCCTTGACCTCGGCTGTACGACGAAAGAAGAAGTCGAAGCGCTGGGCGTTCACGTAGGCTGTGTGATCACTTACGAAGACGAATTCATGGTCATGAACGGCAATCGCTATGTGGGCCGCGCACTCGACAACCGCATGGGCGGATTCATGATCGCCGAAGTGGCGCGTTTGCTCAAAGAAAACAAGGTCAAACTGCCTTTCGGTCTCTACATCGTCAACGCCGTTCAGGAAGAAGTCGGACTCCGCGGAGCTGAAATGATCGCCAATCGTATCAAGCCGAACCTGGCCATCGTAACGGATGTATGCCACGATACGCAGACGCCGATGATCAACAAAATTGAACAAGGCGACCTGTCTTCGGGGAAAGGCCCGGTGCTGACTTACGGTCCGGCGGTTCACAACAAACTGCTGGCTTATATCATCGAGACGGCAGAAAAAGAAAAAATCGATTTCCAGCGTGCAGCCGCCTCACGAGCTACGGGAACAGATACGGATGCGTTCGCTTATTCGAACGATGGCGTACCATCGGCATTGATCTCGTTGCCATTGCGTTACATGCACACAACCGTTGAAATGTGTCACAGAGACGATGTGGAAGGCACTATTTCGCTGATCTACAACTCGCTGAAACGCCTGAAACCAACGCGTTCCTTCAGCTATTTCGATTAAAAATAACGATGAGGCCGGTTAGCGTTTCGTTAGCCGGCTTCTTAAGATTTCAAGAATAAGTCTCCGACTTGTTTCTTTTTCGACAGCGATAGGCGTATATTTAACCATCTTTAAATTCTACTTCTCTATGAAAAAAGTATTACTCTCGTTGGGAGCGTTTACGGCTTTTGCAGCATCAGCACAGACGTTCTCCGATAATTTTGACTCTTACACGGCAGGTCAGCCAATGGCACAGCAAAGCGGCGGTGCCTGGACGACCTGGAGTGGTACAGTTGGCGGCGCTGAAGACGTGCTCGTTTCCAATGCGGACGCTGTCAGCGGCAGCAACTCCATTTTCTTTTCCAGTACTTCTGCTACCGGTGGTCCTACCGACCTCGTGAAGAACTTCGGTGTGTTGAATACAGGTCAGTTCTCCATGGAATTCAACATCAAGGTTCCAACCGGAAAAGCGGGTTATTTCAACCTGCAGCGCAATGCGACTATCGGCCAGGTCTGGGCGATGGATTGCTACTTCCACCAGGATGGCTCCCTGCAGATGGTTAACCAGGCTGGTTTGAACTTTACAGGTTCATACACTCAGAATACCTGGTTCAACTTCCGTCTCGATATCAACTTCAACACCAACCAGTGGGAAGTATTCATCGATGACGTTTCTATCGGCAGCTTCGCCAACCCGACGAACCAGATCGCTTCCATCGATATTTTCCCGGTGGATGCTAACTCACCATACGATGCACAGTACTACATCGATGACTTCCAGTACACCATTACGCCTTACACGCTTCCTGCGCTCAACGCTGCTGTGACTCTGGTCGCATTCGATGAAGGTCCGCTGTCCGGAAATGTGGTGACTCCAAAAGTAACCGTTCGCAACCTGGGTACCTCTGTGATCAACTCTTTCGATGTTGACGTGGTTTACAACGGTAACACGATCTCGCAAAGCGTATCCGGCCTGACACTGGCTTCCCTCGCGGAAACAACTGTTGATCTTACAGGCACGCATACACTCATCTCAGGCAGCAACGACATGGTTGCAACAGTTAGCAACGTAAACGGCAACGCTACAGACGGTGACGCAAATGATGACGAAGCTTCCATTACAATCGATCCGATCACGCCTGCTGCCGGTAAAGTGGTTGTTGGTGAAGAAGGAACAGGAACATGGTGCCAGTGGTGTCCACGCGGTGCTGTATTCATGGACGAAATGGAAACCAAATACGGACAATACTGGGCTGGAATCGCTGTTCACAACGCCGATCCGATGACCGTAACAGAATACGATGCTGCTATCGGCGGATTGATCGCTGGTTACCCAAGTGCATTGGTTGACCGTGGCGGCGACATGGACCCATCCGAAATGGAAGATCCATTCCTTGACCGTATCGTTATTGCTCCAACTGCGGTGATCACCAACGGTGCTATCTGGGATCCGGTAACACGTGAGCTTCACGTATCCGTTTCGGCTGAATTCAACATGGCAGCGAACAGCAACTACAAACTGGCTATCGTGCTCACCGAAGACGGTGTAACCGGTACGGGTGCAGGCTGGTCACAGGTAAACGCTTACGCAGGCGGTGGTAACGGTGTAATGGGTGGTTACGAATCCCTGCCAAACCCGGTTCCTGCTGCACAAATGGTTTACGACCACGTAGCACGTGCGATCGAGCCTTCTTTCGGCGGTTATGCGAATTCTTTCCCTGCAACGGTAAACGTCGGTGAAACGCACACGATCGACGGTATCTTCTACATTCCTCCGACATGGGATGAGAACGAAATCCACATCATCGGTTTGCTCATTGCTCCGAACGGAACAATCGACAACGCTGGTAAAGCCACTATCGATGAGGCGATCGACAACGGTTTCGTAGACGGAACAACTGTACAGGTTGGTCTGAACGAGCTGGATCAGATAGACGCTTCCCTGAACGTGTACCCGAACCCGGCTACCGACCTGGCTAACATCGAAGTGAACCTGCAGAAAGAAAGCAACGTTGCTGTTCGTATCCTGGATCTTTCCGGAAAAGAAATCGCAGCACGCAACTACGGAACAATGACTGGTTCTTCCATCATTCCGCTGAACACAGCGAACTATGTTTCCGGCGTATACATCATCGAGCTCGTACTCGACAACGCCGTGGTACAAAAACGCCTCGTGATCGAATAATCATTCCGAATGATAACAATGAAAGGCATCCGGCAACGGGTGCCTTTTTTATTTGCTAATTTTGCCGCATGAAATGGATTGGCGAACGCATCAGCTACGTTGACAAGGACAACAAGACAACTTTTGTGATCACACCGGCGAGTACAGGCTGGCAGCGATCGCTGATGGGCGCCTGGTTCTGCATGTGGACCGTGATCGGCGCCACTGTTATCTGGGCATGGCTTTCCGGTTTCGCGTTCGAAGTTGGTCAGGGCGCGAAAAAGCCAACTGCCGATGCAATCCAGCAGGCGCAAATGATCATCATCGTCTTCCTTGTATTCTGGCTGTACTACTTCATCCGCGTGGCGCGATCGTTTGCGTGGCTGTTGTGGGGAAAAGAAATGGTGAAGGTAGACCAGATCGCCATGACGATCAAAAACTCCACCCGCGGCTATGGAAAAGCAAAGGAATATTACCTCGAGAACATCGAAAAAATCCGTGTGAGCATGCCGAAGGAAAATTCCATTCAATCCGTGTGGGAAAGCTCTGCATGGGTACGCGGCGGCGAGCGTCTCGAATTCGACTACATGGGAAAAACCATCCGCTTCGGTCGAAAGATCGATGAAAAAGAAGCCAAGTTGCTGTTCCAGATCCTCACCAAACGCGTCGAAGATCACCTGCGCAAGAAAAAATAATGGACTTTAGGATATCAGGACGTCAAGACATCAGGACGAACTGAATCCAAAACAGATCCAACTGCGTATCGTTTCGTGCTATAGACCGGCCGACTGGAGACCGGAGCCTGCCTACCGGCAGGTAGGACCGAAAGACTACTTCATGACTGCGCGAATCACATCGTCCCGCGTCATTCCTTTTCGCAAATGTTCCAGGATAATCGGAAATTTCTCATCGATTTTTTCGGGTGTAAAACCAAGTGCCACTCCTAATCGTTTTACCAGCTTTTCTTCCTGACGATCGGATTGTCCGTCGGCAACCAGCAATTGAATGAGCTGAATAAAGCGCTCGTAGCGCTCTTCCCGCGTCACCGGCGGAATCATCGGGTAATCTTCCGGATGTGTAAAGATTTCTTCAACTTGTTCGTCTGTCAGCGAGAGCTTTCTCGCTACGCGCTGCAACAGCTGATTTTCCTGCCAGGAAACGGTTCCGTCGACGCGGGCGAGCATCACCAGGTTTAAAAAATGTCCTTTATTGCGGGCTTGTTCACCCGAGTCGTAGAAGTGCGCCAGTGAGCTCATGTAATCGTGTGTGTTTCGTCTAAAATAGCAATTACTCCCGAACGAGACTCCAGCCGGTCAATTTCATCCTGTAAATGGTGATTGTGGCTTGCTGATCGTTGTCTACATAGACTTGCAGCTGGTCTTTCCGGTGGTGAATATCCGGCAGATTGAAATGCATACGAAGCACTTGTCGCTCACCGGTTTTCTTCCCGAGCGAAAGCTCTGCGCTTTGCCATTGATAAGCGTTGTAGCGACTCACCGTTTCCAGCCGTAAAATGCTGCTTTGCGTACTGTCGGAAGTACTGTATTCCAGCTCGACTTCAATCAGCGTTTCATCGGTTTTCAGCAGGTCGAAAATGCGGAATTTAGTCAGATCGAGGTCTTTTCCGGGAACAGCCTTAACCGGTGATTTCACTTCGAAAAGAGACGTTTTTAAAATACGCTGCTGTGGATCATTCCGCTGTTGCACGGCCGAAACCCAGGTTGTGTCGTAACGATCGATCAACAAACGGTGTTCGCCGTAACCATCAATGTTTGTCTTCCCGAAAATATACGCGTAGTGATCGTAGCTCATCCGTTCGTGGTGCAACCAACCTTTAGCGAATTGCCAGGTTTGCAGACCGTTCAGCAGAACGGCAAGTCCGGCGAATGTCAGCATTGCATAAAAAGCCGTTTTTCGGGCTGAGATCCGCATCAACAAGAAGCCCAACGGCAAGATGAGCAGCGGATACAAATCCACCATTACACGCGAGCCGAACGACGAAGCATACCACCAGCATTCCCAGGAAGCGAAAATCCAGATGAAGACAAAAGCGGTGATCAGCAACGGGCAGAACAAGCGCTTTTCGGCTTTTCGTAACGACCAGAATCCCGGAATCAGCAGCAGGAACAACGGCGTATACAACAGCCAGCCTTTCCGGAAGCTGAAGAGAAAATCCAGCAGGCTCGGATCGATAATGATCAGCTCTTCGATGTGCATATTCGGCATCAGCCACGCATCACCAACGATCTTCCAGTAAAGAAGCTGCGGAATGTTCCAGCAGAAGGCCGATAGTCCGAACAGGCTCATTTTCCAGAAGAAGATCAGCCGTGAAGGAAAAGCTTTCCACAACAGCACAAACGGAAAAATGCCCAGCAAAACATGCGTCGGACGAATCACAACGCACAAGCCGAACAACACGATAGCAACGTAAAAATGTTTCCCGGCGTAGTTCCGATCTTTCCACGCTTTGAGCAGGCAGTATGCCATTGCTGCGATAATCGCAAACAGGTAATGATGCTGAATATGTCCAAGCTGTGTCGCGGTGATGAAGTAGTTCGTTCCGAAGAACAGCAACACCAGCAAAATGACCGAGATTTTTTCGTCGAAGAACAGTCGCAGCAGCTTTCGGCAAAAAACAGCGCCCAACAACACAAACAGAAAAGCGTTCACGGCAAAAGCGATCTGATACGGTTTGCTGAATCCGTCGCGTGGATAACCACCGGCTGCGGCAATTCCATCGGCCACCGCATAAGCCGGCAGCTCGAC
Source organism: Flavobacteriales bacterium UBA5871 (assembly GCA_002432085.1). Classification (GTDB taxonomy): domain Bacteria; phylum Bacteroidota; class Bacteroidia; order Flavobacteriales_D; family Crocinitomicaceae; genus Fluviicola. Next base: position 16,634 of record DJFN01000263.1, on the reverse strand, counting down.
GAACGCCAGTCCCATGTGGTAAATGTTCAGGTAATTTCCGTTGTCGATCGGGTGAAGCTGGTAAGCCGTAATGCTGTCGCAATAGGCATTCTGTAATTCCTGCGCCCATTCAGGCTGCAAATCGAGATTTCCATGCTGAAAGAACTGCGGCAGATACATGTAATACCCGAACTCGTCGTAAGCGCAAACGCAGGTATCTTCCCCACTCACGGCTTCTGTGATCTCGTTGCTGTAGAACCAGCCGTAAACCAGCATCACCAGCACCACAACGATGCTTGTCGGCCGGTTTTTCAGACGCATCATGCGCCCAGTACTTTGTGTTCGATGTGGTCGATCAGGCTGTGAATGACCTTGATGTGGATTTCCTGTGCGCGGTCGGCATAAGGAGCATGCGGCGCGCGGATTTCAACGTCGCAGATGCCCGCCATTTTGCCGCCGTCTTTTCCCGTCAGACCAATGACCTTCATGCCTTTTGCACGAGCAGCTTCGATTGCCAGCAGGACATTCTTCGAGTTGCCGGAAGTCGAGATTCCCAGCAAAACATCGCCGGGTTGTCCGAGCGCTTCTACGTAACGGGCGAAAACGTGATCGTAGCCGTGAACGTTGGCCACACACGAAAGATGCGAAGGATCGGAAATGCTGATGGCAGCCAGTCCGCGGCGGTTTTCACGGTAACGTCCCGACAGCTCTTCGGCAAAATGCATCGCATCGCACATTGAGCCGCCGTTCCCGCAGGAAATAATTTTTTTATCGTTCTGAAGAGCAGCAGCCATAACATCGCCGGCCTGTTCGATCAGGCGATAGTTCGCTTCGTTGTTAAATTTTAGCAAAACTTCCAGGGCCTGTTCAAAATGGTCTGCTATTTGTTTCATGCGGGTAGAACTTGGGGATCTCGGTCAAAAATAAATAATTTCCACGACGGTCCTCTGTTTGGGTAAACTTGTTATATTTGGAAACCGGAGGAAAACTCCATAAACACAACAAAAACTATGAAAAAATGTCTACTGGCGGCTGCTACGCTGATTTGGAGCCTCGGATCTTTTGCACAGGACGATTGCTTCAAAAAGTTAGAGGATGCCTTCACCAAAAGAGGTTCCTACACTGTAGCAGACGAAATGCACCGCAATGTCATCATCAGTTTTTTCACCGCAGACGGTACTGAATGTGTGTCAGGAAAAGCACGGGTTGAAAACGGAACCATCGTCTCCATCTTCCTCCAATACGACGACAATACCTACGAGCTTTACGACAAGAAATTCTACAACGCTAAAAAGCAGGCACCTACCATCACCAACGGAATCTCTGAAATGATCTTTACAGCCGACGGCGAAAAATTCCGCATCGTATTTATCGATAAGCTGAAGCCGAAGCAAAAATCCTATAAAGAAGTACAATTGCCGGACGATCTCTGATCAGGCAATCCACTCACTGAAAGCGATCCACCGGGTCGCTTTTTTTGTTTCTTTGTACCATGAAACAGGTAGCATGGGTAACCGGAGCTTCTTCCGGGATCGGTGAGGAAATTTGCAAACAGCTGGCAGCAAAAGGACTGCGACTCGTTTTGTCGGCACGCAACGAAGTGAAATTGCAAGAGCTGAAAGCCACTCTTCCCCACTCGGCTGAACACCTGGTTCTTCCACTCGATCTTGAACATTCGGCCGATTTTCCCGAGCTCGCCCGACAGGTCAAGGAAACGCTTGGCCGCATCGATTTTCTCTACAACATCGGAGGTTTGAGCCAGCGTGCCGAAGCAGCCGAAACACCTTTGGAAATCGACCGTCGGATCATGGAGATCAACTACTTTGGAACGATTGCCCTCACAAAAGCCGTTCTGCCGTATATGCAGCAGCAACGCAGCGGACACATTGTCGTGATCTCAAGCATAGCCGGGAAATTCGGATTTTACCTGCGCTCGGCCTACAGCGCTTCCAAGCACGCTTTGCACGGCTTTTTCGAAAGCTTGTTGCTCGAAGAAGCGAAGAACAACATTCATGTAACGATCGCATGCCCAGGCAAGATCAATACGCCGATCTCCATGAGCGCACTCGGCTCAGACGGCAAACCACACGGTCAGATGGACCACAACCAGGCAACAGGCATGCCGGTCGACGAATGCGTTTCAATCTTGTTGAAAGCCGTTGACAAGCGAAAAAAGGAAATTCTGATCGGCAACAAGGAAATCAAAGCCGTTACGCTGAAGCGCTTCTTCCCGGGATTGTTCTGGAAAGTGATCGCGAAACAGTCGGCGACTTGATCTTAATACGCCTCTTAAACCTCATCGGAATCGAGCAATTGGGAATCTTCTTTTTTAGAGCTATAGCTCCATATCAGAGCTATTAACCAACCTATTACAGTCCACCCCAACAAAAAATTAAGGAAAAACACACCTGAAAAATTTGAGTGTTTCCTAGAAAATGCAAAGTAAGACGGGATAAAATAGAGAACAAAGATCGTGAGGATCATTATCAAGTCGGTAAGCTCGATTTTTTCCACTACTATTACTTATTTTTCTATAATTAGCATCTTCTAAAGAAGATTTTTCTCCATCAAAAAGCGCGCAACATTCGCTTCAATGCGCTTGTTGATATTCGACGTGTCCGCTTTTTCAAATGGCTTCCCCGTAATGCGCTCGAACAGCTCGATATAGCGTTCCGTAACGGTTTGAACGAAGCTTTCCGGCATGTCGGGCATGATCTGGCCTTCCAGTCCCTGGAAACCGTTTTCGATGAGCCACTGACGCACAAATTCCTTCGACAGCTGTTTCTGCTGCTCACCTCTCGCCTGACGCTCTTCGTAGCCGTCTTTGTAGAAATAACGGGAAGAATCCGGCGTATGGATTTCATCGATCAGGATCACTTCACCGTTGCGAACGCCGAATTCGTATTTCGTGTCTACGAGGATCAGACCGCGCTCAGCCGCCATTTCTGTTCCGCGCTGGAACAAGGCACGCGTGTAACGCTCCATTTGCTCGTAAATGTCCTGCGGAACGATTCCTTGCCCGAGGATTTCCTCGCGGGAGATATCTTCGTCGTGACCGGCTTCGGCTTTCGTTGCCGGTGTGATGATCGGCTCAGGGAAACGATCGTTTTCCTTCATTCCTTCCGGCATCGTTACACCACACAATTCGCGTTTTCCAAGCGCGTATTCGCGGGCCGCGTGACCGGCCAGATAACCGCGGATCACCATTTCGACACGCACCGGCTCGCAGGCGTAACCTACGGCAACGGCAGGATCCGGTGTTCCAAGCAGCCAGTTCGGAACGATATCGCGCGTTGCTTCGAGAAACATCGTCGCAACCTGGTTCAGCACCTGTCCTTTGTACGGAATCCCTTTCGGCAGAATGTGGTCGAAGGCCGAAATACGATCACTGGCCACCATGACCATGATATCGTTGTTCAGCGTATAGACTTCGCGCACTTTACCGCGGTAAACGTCTTTCTGTCCGGGAAACTTGAAATTGGTGCTTGTGATCGTCTGATTGCTCATCGTTTTGATTTCTTGTCGTTCTGTTCTTCTGCCTGTTTACGGGCGATGGATTCTTCTTTTTCTTTCTGTTCGGCTTTGTCGAAGGCGTCTACGATTCGTTTCACGAGTGTGTGTCGGATCACGTCGCTCTGCGTGAGGCGAACGATGCCCAATCCTTCCACGTCGTTGAGGATGTCGAGCGCATAAGCCAGTCCCGAGCGCTGACGGTGCGGCAGATCGACCTGTGACATATCGCCTGTAATCACGAACTGCGCGGTTTGTCCCATACGCGTGAGGAACATTTTCATCTGCATCACGGTTGCATTCTGCGCTTCATCGAGGATCACGAAAGCCTTGTCGAGCGTTCGTCCGCGCATAAAAGCCAGCGGTGCGATCTCGATAATGCCGAATTCGATCATATCGGCCAGTTTTTCCGGCGGGATCATATCGCGCAAGGCATCGTAAAGCGGCATCAGGTACGGATCGAGCTTTTCTTTCAGGTCGCCCGGAAGGAATCCGAGGTTTTCACCGGCTTCCACCGCAGGACGTGTCAGAATGATACGTTTTACTTCTTTCGCTTTCAGTGCACGCACCGCCAAAGCCACAGCCGTATAAGTTTTCCCCGTTCCTGCCGGACCGACTGCGAAGACCATATCGTGCTTGTTCACCGCCTGTACCAGTTTGCGCTGGTTAACGGTTTTCGCCTTGATCTTCACGCCACCGTTACCGTGTACGAGGATTTCAGAGCCGTCGGAAGACAGCATGGTTGGACCTTCATCGAGCATCAGGTTGTCGATGTTGTTCTCAGTCAAAGCATTGTATTCGTTGAAGTGCGCCAGCAGGAGCTCCAGCTTCCGTTCGAATTCCTGCATCACTTCGTCGTCTCCGGCAATCGTCAGTTCGTTGCCTCGCGCGTTGATTTTCAGTTTCGGGAAGAAGCTCCGGATGTACTTCAGATTGGAATTGTTCACGCCGAAGAACGCTGCAATGTTGACTCCGTCGATTTCAATTTTCTTCTCTAGCAATGTGGATAATTCTTTAATAAGTACTAATGCTTACAAAATATAAGCCTTATTTTTGGTCAAAATTAATCAATTTTTGTTGCCGGAAAAAGCGAAAACGCACGGATGCAGATTATCACACTGACAACGGATATGGGCCTCAGCGACCATTATGCAGCCGCACTGAAGGGCAGCATTTTTCGGCTTGCTCCGGAAGCGCGTATCGTGGACATTTCGCACCACATCAGAGCGTTCGACATTGCCCAGGCAAGCTACTGTCTCCAAAGCGTTTACGAAGAATTTCCGGAAGGCACGATCCATCTTGTCGGTGTCGACAGCGAGCCGGTGATCAACTCCCGCGACGGCAGCTACCCGGCGATCATGAAAATCAAAGGCCATTATTTCGTAGGCAACGACAACGGTTTTTTTGCACTTATGCTTCGCGAAGAACAACCTGAAGGCTTCTGGCTGATCGACGATGCGCTTTCCCATCCGGCAGGCTTTCGTTTTCCGGCGAAGAATATTTTCGTTCCGGCGGCTGTAAAGCTGGCCCAGGGTGTTGCTCCTGAAACCTTCGCTTCGGCACAAGACGAATGGAAGCGCGCGTTTACGGTGAATCCGGTGCTGGAGGAGAACCTCATCAAAGGCTCGATCATTCACATCGATCATTACGGCAACGCGATCACGAATATTTCCAAAGATCTGTTCGACCGTTTCGAGGAAGGAACGCCGTTTACGATCCTGTTTCGCAAGCGCGATTACTACATCGATACGATTTCCGGCTCCTACAACGAAGTGCAACCCGGCGAGCGCGTGGCGATCTTCAACAGCAACAATCACCTCGAAATTGCCATCAACAAAGGTGCGCGCGGCTACAACGGCGGCGCCGACAGCCTCTTCGGATTACACGTCGGAGATGTCGTTCGGGTGGAATTCACACCGCGCGGCTCGGCCAAAACCATCGATTCGTTGTTTTAATGTTTTCCGGTCTTCGGTCTTTCAGTCCTGATATCCTGATGTCTTAAAGTCTTAATATCCAAAAATGGTTACACGCATTGTCAAACTAACGTTCAGCGAAGACAAAATCGCAGATTTCCTGGCTTTTTTCGACACCATCAACACACAGGTAAGCCGTTTTGAAGGCTGCCACGGCATGCGTTTGCTGCGCGATATTCACCAGCCGAACCGGGTATTCACTTACAGTTTCTGGGAAAGCGAAGAAGCATTGAACAAGTACCGCGACTCTGAATTGTTCGGAGGCGTGTGGCCAACGATCAAGCCGTGGTTTTCCGACAAGCCCGATGCGTGGACAGTGAGCACGTATTTCGAGGATGGAATTTTTTCCGCCAACCTTTCTTCCAACTAATTCGTTTCTCACCACAAAGGAGCAAAGGTTATTTGTCATGCATAAGGTTTAAGGCAGCAAAGGGATTGATGGATGGACCGGGAAGCTTTTTTGAAAACTTTATACCGGAGTTGACTTATAAAAGATCAATATCAAACAACAAATGATCGTATTATACGACGAATCAATATCCAACAGCAGCACATCTTTGCTTGNNTTTGTCTTTGCTCCTTTGTGGTGAGGCTTTTTTGCACTAAAAAATGTACTTTTGAACCCTGTCTGCCGATAAAAGCAGGCCCACGTATAGAAGCATGAGAGCATTATATTGGAAAGAGATCAGGAGTTTTCTCGGCTCGATGATCGGTTATATTTTCATAGTCATTTTCCTGATCACGTCAGGCTTATTCCACTGGGTGATCTCCTACGATACCAACCTGCTGGAAGGAACCGAAGTGGATCTGATCCCATTCTTCAACCTTTCGCCGGTGATCTTCCTGATCCTGATTCCGGCCATTACCATGCGCTCCATCGCTGAAGAGCGGAAAAACGGTACCATCGAATTACTTTTTACNNCTGGCGAAATACCTGGCCGGCGTAACACTGCTTATCGTTTCATTGCTGCCTACACTCGTTTATTACTTCTCCATGCGCTCGCTCGGTATGAACACCACCGATGACTCCGGAGCAATGGTTTCCGTGATCGACGAAGGAGCCATGATCACTTCCTACATCGGATTGATACTGCTGGGCGCTGCTTTCGTGGCAATCGGCATTTTCTCTTCGGCGGTTACCAACAGCCAGATCATCGCCTTTATCCTGTCGATGTTCCTTTGCTGGCTGTTCTATAACGGCTTCGACCTGCTCGGCTCATTCAACCTGATGGGCAAATTCGATTTCGTGATCCAGTACATCGGTATCACGCCGCATTACGAATCCATTATGCGGGGCGTGATCGACACCAGCGACATCATTTACTTCCTCGGACTGATCGTGCTCTTCATCACAGCTGCACTAACGGTTGTTAAATCCTTAAAGCGCTAAGCCATGGCAGAAACTTCGAAATCCGTCAGAAATGCCTACAACTGGTTGCTGCTGCTGATCGTTGTGGCGATCGTCATTTTGCTTAACGTTATTGGCTCGTTCGTTTACAAGCGCATCGACATGACCGAAGACAGCCGTTACTCGTTGTCGGAAGGAACCGTCACTTTTCTCGAAAACAAGAAACAGCTGAGCAGCCGTTTGCTGATCAAAATCTACCTGGAAGGCAATCTTCCTGCCGAGCTCAAGCGTTTCCGCGATGCCATCGAAGCAAAGCTGGTCGAGTTCAAGGAATACGCCGGCGACCGCATCGAATACCAGTTCATCGACCCGAAGCAGGGAAGCGAAGCCGATCAGAATTACCTTTTTGAAACGCTTTACGACCGTGGAAACGGAATCATTCCGCTTCGTTTGCAGTTCATGAAAGACGGTGTGCGCAACGATATGGAAGTGTGGCCAGGCGCAATCCTGGAATACGGCGGCTCGACCAAAAACAGCATCCAGTTCCTGCCGGGAACGGCCCGCGGACAATTCTATACGCTGAACCCCAATTTCGAGGAACAGATCCAGAATTCGGTGAACAACCTCGAGTATATGCTCATTTCGGCGATCCGTCGCGCAACGGCGAAGGAAAAACCACGCGTAGCTTTCCTGCAGGGACACGGTGAATTGCGTTTCCGCGAAACACAGCGCGTTCGTACGCTGATCTCGCCATACTTCTCAGTAGAAGACATCACGCTGAACGACTCGATCGACGCACTCAAAGGCGTGAAAGGACTGGTGATCGCCGGACCGACGCAGCCGTTCTCCGAAAAAGACAAATACATCATCGACCAGTTCGTCATGAACGGCGGAAGGCTGATGGTTTTCATGGATAAACTGACTTTTCCGGAAGACTCGCTCAATACGCGCGGCGTTGTCCATACCAGTCGCCTGAATACCGGACTCGACAAAATGCTCTTCGATTACGGGATCAAGCTCAACGACAATTATGTCGTCGACGTATTCTGTGCACCGAAAGCCGTTCCGATGGCGAAACAGAGCCTCATTCCGTGGTTCTTCGACATCATGGCAACGCCGACAAAACATCCGATTTCCCGCAACATCGATCCGGTGATGCTCCGCTATGCTTCCGAGATCCAGTTCACCAACAGCGACGATCAGGTTGCGACGCCGGTACTGACCAGCTCGACGAACTCGACCGTAACCGGAATGGCACCGCTGATAAGTCTTGCCATGCCGCTGAACTACGATCCGCAGAATCCGAAGCTGGTGCCGGATCCGGAAAACGAAGGCAACAAAAAATGCCTCGCCGGGCTCGTGGAAGGGAAATTCGAATCGCACTTTAAAAACCGCATCGTAGACGCGTTTGCCAAGAACAAGGAATCCGGTTTCCTCGAAGAAAGCAAGAAAGAAGGAAAGGTATTCGTTGTTGGAAACGGTCGCTTTATCCGCAATTACTACGATTCGATGCCCAATGCCCTGGGCGCAATGCAATACCGTCCGAATGCCTTCAACAACCTGCGTTTCGACGAAACCATGGCGCGTTTCGAAGGCTCGCGACCGATCATCTATGGTAACCAGGAATTCTTCCAGAATATCGTGGATTATATGATGGACGATAACTCGGTGCTCGATCTCCGCAGCCGTCAGATCGACATCCATCCGATCGACCAGGAAAAAGTGAAAGCAGAAGCCGGTTTTTACAAGCTTGTGAACATGGCGATCCCATCTTCGCTGGTGCTGATCATGGCTTTTTTACTTTTTTACTTACGCAAACGACGTTACACACGTTCTAACTGAATATGAAACGGATTATTTTTCTTGTAGTGGGTCTGCTGGTAGTCGGCGGGCTCGGTTATATGGCTTACAAACTGAGTGCCGGCAGCGGATCATCGGATGAAAAGATCGCAGCGCTGAACTTTGATATTCAGGATACGGCTTCCATTACACGCATCGAGATCACCGAGCCAAGCGGTGAAAAGATCGAGCTCGTTCGCAGTGGTCACAAATGGACCGACAAAGACGGCGGATGTGTTCAGCAATTGCCGGTATTCAACATCATGGAAGCTGTCGTGAACGTGCGCTTCAAAGGCTACATTCCGGAGGCCAGCACCAAAACGATCGTAAATCGCATGGCGACAACCGCTACGGAAGTGAAATTCTTCCAGAACGGCGAATGGTCGAAAACCTGGTATATCGGAAGCGCAACACCTGATCATTACGGCACCTACATGCTCGTAGAATCGGCCGAAACGGGAAAAAGCGACCTGCCGGTGATCATGGAGATCAAAGGGCTTCGGGGCATTATCGGACCACGTTTCTTTTCCGGCCACAAACGCTGGGCCTGCTCCGAAATTTTCGCGCTCAATATCAACGAAATTGCCTCTGTGGATGTTGTTCATACCGGCCACCCCGAACGCAACTTCACCGTCAACAAAAAAGGCCGCCAGTTCAGCGTCACGAACAACGGAAAACCGTTCGCGAAGCTGGATACCAACATGGTCGTGCAATACCTGCAGAATTACCGTAAGATCCACTTCGAGTTCGTCAATTCCGACCTCAACCCGAAACAGGTCGACAGCCTGAAGCGCTCAACACCATTCTGCCAGCTGACGTTGAAAACCGTCAAAAACAAAGTAACGAAGCTGAAAATGTACCGTCGCCAGGCCGACAGCGGTGTTGAAAACACGAATATGTATGGTGAAACCGCCGATTACGACGTCAACCGATTCTGGTGCGTCTTACCAAACGGCGAAGTGGTTAAATGCCAGTATTTCGTGTTCAATCCGCTCATCATGGGCCACGTTTATTTCAACTACCCCAATGTCAATTGACAATTGACAGGGAACAATTGACAATTAAGCAGCTTAAGTCAATTGTTTGTTATCGTTCAAGCATTGTCAATTGTACGTTGTCAATTGTCAATTGGTTAATATCCGGTTGATAAGTCCTCTCCGGCCGCCTCTCCCCGGCTGGTAAATTGACTATCTTTGTCTGTCAAAACAAACACGACCAGTATGAACTTTATTGTTTCCAGCACTAACTTACTTCGTCACCTTCAGAGCATTAGCGGCGTACTCAGCACCAGCAACACGCTTCCTATTCTCGACAACTTCCTGTTCGATATTCAGGATGGTCAGCTGACGATTTCCGCTTCTGACCTGGAAACAACGATGCGTACGACCATGGCCGTGGAAGCCAATGAAACAGGCCGCATCGCCGTTCCGGCAAAAATGCTGCTGGAAGTACTGAAAAACCTTCCGGACCAGCCATGCACGTTCGTGGTCGACAACTCCAACTTCGGTATCGAGATCGCTTACGACAATGGTAAATCCAAAATGGTCGGCTTCAACGGCGACGATTTCCCGAAAACACCGGCGATCGAAAAAGGAACGAGCATTCGCATTTCCGGCGACATCGTTTCCCGTGCAATCAACAAAACGCTTTTCGCTACCGGAAACGACGACCTTCGTCCGGTGATGAGCGGTGTTTATTGCCAGTTCAGCCCTTCGGATATTACCTTCGTTGCTACGGACGCACACAAGCTCGTTCGCTACCGTCGCACCGACAGCCAGTCGACAGGTGGCTCGGCGTTCATTCTTCCCAAAAAACCGTTGAACCTGTTGAAATCGAACCTGCGCGGCGACGAAGAAGTGTTGGTAGAATACTCTANNTGGCAAATACCCGAACTACGAAGCGGTGATTCCGAAAGAAAACCCGAACGTGCTGATCGTAGACCGTTTGCAGTTCCTCGGAGCCATCAAGCGCGTTTCCATCTTCGCAAACAAAACCACACACCAGGTGAAGCTGCGTCTGGCAGGAAGCGAACTGAACATTTCTGCGGAAGACCTCGACTTCTCCAACGAAGCAAACGAGCGCCTGACCTGCAACTACGATGGCAACGATCTCGAAATCGCTTTCAACTCGCGCTTCCTGATGGAAATGCTCAACAATATCGACTCTTCCGAAGTAAAGATCGCCATGAGCGAACCAAGCCGTGCGGGATTGCTGATGCCGAACTCCAACGAGAACGAGCACGAAGATATCCTTATGCTGGTGATGCCTGTGATGCTGAACAGATAAGAATATTTCACTATAAACAATCCCGGTCCCGATTGCTATTGGAACCGGGATTTTTGTTTCTACTGGAACGGTTTTTGTGTTGTTGCCGAAAATACAATGTATGCAATCAACCATCCTTACGCTCCTGTTTTTTCTCTTCACATGTTCCGTTTCCGCTCAGGATCTGCAAACCTGGACCGAGCTCAACGGTGCGGAAAGCTATGGTCAGCGAGCTAAACGTGAAGCCGAAACCGCATTGAGAGACCTAGAGCGACAGAACGCTTATTCCACTTTGGAACAATTACTCGATTACGCCGAGGATGCCGAAAGCGATGTTTCCAGCGCAGAAAGCTCAACAAGCTGGGCCGCAGCCGATGCTTCGGATGCTGTCAATGAAGCGGATGATATTCCGTGTGACGGCACCGAAAACAAAGCAGCAGAAGCCAAAAGTCTGTTTGAATCGGCTAAAAGCAAACTCGGAAGAAGCAAAGACGCACTTAATCGCATGGGGAGCTCTGAACACAGAGAACATGAAGCCGGTATTCTCCGCGACGCCATCTCAGAGCTCAAAGACGCCATTCGTTTGCTGGAAGAAGCGTTGAACGCCATTGAAACCGCCCAACGCGAGCTCAACAGTTGTTCGTGAGGTACTTGTTAAAGAATTGTCAAAAAGAGAAACCCTCCCTCACTTTGGCACGATATCAGTTTATGGTTGATCAACACTAAAAAATTGATTGCCATGAAAAAAATGTACCTTCTCGCTGTCCTTGCTCTGACAACCCAGATCAGCTTCGGAGCAGAATTATTTGTACGCCTGCTGCGTCCGGGATCATTTGTGGCAACGGCTTCCAACCAGACGCAGTTCAACCCGTCTAATACCTATCGATTCTTCGAGCTTCCCGGCGGTTATGTGAACCTGCAGATCAACGATCAGCAAAGTGGTTTCAGCATCTACAACGGCTCTTTGAATATGGCCGCCAACCAGCGCATCGTTGCCGAAATCGATCTGTACGGAAACCTGAACATCATTCAGAATACCTACATCGCTTCCACCAACTGGTACACACCGGGAAATGTGAGCGGAACGTATCCGGGGAACAACCCGGGAACCTATCCGGGCAACGGTGGCTATTATCCGAATCCCGGAAATGATCCCGCTTTCCAGCAATTCCTGACGATGCTCGAAGAAGAATCGTTTGATTCCAACCGATTCGCGACGGCTAAGAGCTACGCCGATAAAACCCAGCTTTCCGCTCAGCAGATTGCGGACATCAGCAAAAAATTCGACTTCGATTCCGGTCGCCTCGACTGGGCGAAACATGCCTACAGCAAGTGTTACGACAAAGCGAACTACTTCCTGTTGAAGAATACCTTCCTTTTTTCTTCCAACTACAGCGCATTGGAAGACTACATCGAAGGCCTGTAACAAACCCATTTTGGCAAGAGCAGTTTGCCGGGGGCGTTTAACCAATACCCGAAGTGCCGGATTTCAGATGATCCGGCACTGTTTTTTTCCTACGGTTGAAATACGTATCTTTGTTTTCCTGAGTCATACCCGAATGAAAGAAATCAATTTGACAGAGTTGGAAGCAGCGTTCCAGTCCAAACTGGACCGCGAGATTCGCATTGAGCCAAATGACTGGATGCCTGCAGACTATCGCAAGACGCTTATCCGCCAGATTTCTCAGCACGCGCACTCCGAAATCGTTGGAATGCTCCCTGAAGGAAACTGGATTACACGTGCTCCTAACCTGCGACGCAAAGCTGTTCTACTGGCCAAAGTGCAAGATGAAGCCGGTCACGGCCTCTACCTGTATAGTGCCGTTGAAACGCTGGGCGCCGATCGCGAAGAAACCATCGATGATCTCCATTCCGGAAAAGCAAAATACTCTTCGATCTTCAACTATCCTACTGTTTCCTGGGCAGATATGGGCGCTATCGGCTGGTTGGTCGACGGTGCTGCTATCATGAACCAGGTGCCGCTCTGCCGTTGTTCTTACGGCCCTTATGCCCGCGCGATGGTGCGTGTGTGCAAAGAGGAATCGTTTCACCAGCGCCAGGGCTTTGAAATCATTTCCAAGCTTGCACTGGGAACACCGGAACAAAAAGAAATGGCGCAGGATGCGTTGAACCGTTGGTGGTGGCCGGCCCTGATGATGTTCGGACCGAACGATGCCGACTCGCCGCATACCCAACAGTCTATGAACTGGAAAATCAAGCGCAGCACCAACGACGAGCTTCGTCAGCTGTTCATTGATGTGACCGTTCCGCAAGCCGAGCTGATTGGCCTGACTATACCTGATCCTGATCTGAAGTGGAACCAGGAAACCGGTCATTACGAAATCGGAACCATTAACTGGGATGAGTTCTGGGCAGTCGTAAGTGGCAACGGTCCCTGCAACCGCGAACGAGTTGCTGCCCGTAAAAAGGCCAAAGAAGATGGCATGTGGGTGCGCGAAGCAGCCCTTGCCCATGCAGAAAAACGCAAAGCACGCCAGGCTTCTTAACAAGTACAAATTAGCTTTAAAAACTATGTCACAGAAAGAATGGCCATTGTGGGAAGTCTTCATCCGAAGCAAACAAGGCCTTAATCATAAACATGTCGGAAGTCTGCGTGCTGCCGATGCGGAAATGGCTATTGAAAACGCCCGCGACGTCTACACGCGCCGCAGCGAAGGCGTAAGCATCTGGGTGGTGGAATCGAACCGTATTTTTGCGTCCGATCCTACCGAAGCCGATGCCTTGTTCGAGCCGGCGCACAGCAAAGTTTACCGTCACCCTACTTTTTACGACGTTCCGGACGGAATTTCTCACATGTAGAGATTTCAGGACGTCAAGACATCAGGATGTTAAGAGAATTTCAAGAGTTTCTTCTGTCCTAAAGTCCTGACATCTTTAAGTCTTGAGATCCTGAAGTCCCAAAAACAAGTACATGAACAACTCTATTTCGACATACACCCTGCGCATCGCAGACGACAGCCTGATTCTTGGTCACCGGGTTTCCGAATGGTGCGGACACGGTCCTATCCTGGAGGAAGACATCGCTTTGACGAACATTGCGCTCGATCTTATCGGTCAGGCGACCAGCTTGCTGGAATATGCCGCTGCAACCGAAGGAAAAGGACGCACGGCAGACGATCTGGCTTTCCTGCGTTACGAGCGCGATTACACCAACGTTTTGCTTGCCGAGCAGCCGAACGGCGATTTCGGTCAGACGATCGTTCGTCAGTGGCTGTTCGATACGTTCCGTTTGTTCTTCTACGAAGCTTTGTGTTATTCGAAAGATCCGCAGTTGGCTGCTATTGCCGAAAAATCGCTGAAAGAAACGAAATACCATTTCAAGCATTCGTCCGAGTGGGTGATTCGCTTAGGTGATGGAACGGAAGAATCGCATCAGCGGGCACAGGCCGCTCTCGATTTGCTGTGGCGCTATGCCGAAGAATTGTTCTTCATGAATGCCGTCGATCATGAGCTGATTGCGCAGGGAATTGCCGTCGATCTGACGACGATCAAGCCGCTGTGGCTGGAACGCATTCAGCATGTGGCGAAAGAAGCAACGCTGAAGCTGCCGGAAACAAACTGGGTAATGAAAGGCGGTCGCGAAGGCCAGCATTCCGAATACCTGGGCTACCTGCTGGCGGAAATGCAATACATGCAACGTACTTATCCCGGAATGGAATGGTAACAGAACAGGACATCTGGCATTGGTTGGAAGACGTCAATGACCCGGAAGTACCTGTTTTATCTGTGGTCGACCTGGGCGTCGTACGCTCTGTCAATCTGCTCGACAACGAAGTCGAAATTCTCATCACGCCGACCTATTCCGGTTGCCCGGCCATGCAGGTCATTGAAAACGGCATCCGGTCCAAGCTGGCGGAAAAAGGACTGAAAAACGTCACGGTGACCACCGTCCTTTCTCCCGCCTGGACAACCGACTGGCTTTCCGAAAAGGGACGCAAAAAACTCCGCGAATACGGTATCGCGCCGCCTGAAAACGAAGTCGATAAAAGCGCCTTGTTCGCCGATCCTGTTGTCGTTCCCTGCCCTATCTGTCATTCGAAGAACACGCGTATGGTGAGCCAGTTCGGCAGCACCGCTTGTAAAGCGCATTACCAGTGCAACGATTGCAGAGAGCCTTTCGATTATTTCAAATGCCTGAAGTAGCTATCAGGAGGGCAAGATATCAGGATTTCAGGACTTCAAGATCTCAAGACTTTAGGATTCAAAGACTAGGAGACTGAAGACTGACACGAAGCAGATCCACCTTCGGCGTATCGCTACGTGTTTAGTCTCATTTGTTCTTCCGTTCGATTCGGCTTTTTACCCGGTCGATTTCTTCGATCATACATTCCGAATAGGCATTCCCGAGGGCTTTTCCCAATACTTTCAGCGCTTTCTTCCATTTGTGCTCGCGTTCGAGGATCAAAGCTTCGAAGAGCAGCAATTCTGCTTTTCGGTAAGGGATTTTTCCCTTTGAGAAGTTGAGGAATGCTTTCGCTTTCTCCAGCTGCTCGGTCGCAATGAGCACATTCATATAATGCCTGTAGGTTTCGGCATAGCTCAGATCGGCTGCCAAGGCCTGTTCGAAGTATTCGATCGCCAGTGGAATATTCCTGAACAATTCCGCCTGCACTTTTCCCATCAGGCATAGGCCAACGGCGTTGTTTTCGTCGTAGGATAAAGCGTAATTCAACGATTCGAAACATTCTTCCATGTTGTACGGATAGTTGTCCAGCGCTTTTACGAGGTAGATTGATGTTGTCATGATCTCAATTCTTTGTGCAGATCCTGCTTTAATTTCGTTCTTGTCTTCTTAAAGGTCTTCTCCGGCTTGCGAGGCTTGAATGTCATACCGGTGAAGGTTTTTACCGGGTTTCCCCGTTCCAGATCGTAGTGCTGCGACCATTGTTTCTGAACGCGTTCTACCAGCTGCCGTCCGAAATGAGCTTCCAGTTTCTGAGCGATGCGTTCACGTGCCAGCTTCTTGTTCTGGAATTGCGAACGGCTGTCCTGTACGAACACGCTGATGCCGGTTGGCGAATGCGTTGCCCGGATAGCCGAGCTCACTTTGTTGACGTGCTGTCCCCCGGCTCNNATTTTCCGGATGGCTGTTCCAGCTCAAAAATACCCACGAACCAGTTCTTTCGCCCATGACCGGGACGATACGGACTCTTCTGAATCCATTGTATCGTCCCCAACCACGGTTGAATAATGGCCCCGGCGTTGCGACCGGTAACCTGAACGGTCGCAGATAAAATGGTCCCGTTTTCCTGTCCCGGAATCCGGTCAATCACAATTGCGTCCAGATTCCCCGAACGAAGGTCCTGCAAGAGCTGCGACAGAATTTTTGCCGCTGCGAGCTGGCATTCAGCCGGACCTTTTGCGGTAGTGATATGCAATGTTTTCGTTTCCATTTTTTATTTGTCCATTCGTACAATTTTCGGCTGGAATGTTCCGATGGTTTCCACCAGCTCCTGCTGATTTCCGATCACGTGTCGGATGTTCTTGTAAGCCATCGGGCATTCGTCGACCGCGCCGCCAAGCAGAGAAATCCCTTCTTTCGCGAGCTGCTGCATCATTTCACTTTTGGTGAAGCGCTGTTTGCATTCAGCACGCGAGTACTGACGGCCGGCACCGTGTGAAGCCGAGTTCATGCTGGCCGTATTTCCCATTCCGCGAACAATGTATCCCGGAGCGGTCATACTTCCCGGAATGATTCC
>DJFN01000067.1 GCA_002432085.1 Flavobacteriales bacterium UBA5871 | reverse complement strand
TGGTCATGTAGTCGTCGGCGCCGGTGCTGAATCCTTCCAGCTTGTCCTCTTTCATGGACTTGGCCGTGAGGAAGAGAATCGGCGTTTTCGGGTCGATCTGCCGCACTTCCTTAGCCAGCGTGAAACCGTCCATTTCCGGCATCATCACGTCGAAAATACAAAAATCAAAGTGTCCTTCTGCGAAGCGTTCGTATGCCTGTTTTCCGTTCCGGGCGATATCTACATGAAAGCCTTTTGCCTTCAGGAAGGTCTGCAACAATTGTCCCAGATTTTCATCGTCTTCTGCCAGTAAAATTGCCTTTTGCTTACTCATTGTTTCTTGATATTAACTGTGAACACTGATCCTTCTCCGTATTGGCTGTTTACCTGGATGGTCCACCCGAATAAATCAACCAAAGCTTGTACATAACTCAATCCCAAACCGAAACCTTTCACATTGTGAACATTTCCGGTAGGAACGCGATACAATTTATCAAATATTTTCTGAATATGTTCCCGTTTGATTCCTATTCCTTTGTCCGCCACGGAAAAAACGATCCTGTCGGACTTTTCTTCGAGCTTAACCGTAACGTGAACTTTGTCTTTGCTGTATTTGATCGCGTTGTCGACGAGATTCGAGATCATATTCGTCACATGCAATCGGTCGGCGATGATGTAAATATCCTTTTTCGGAATATCAAGCACCAGCTCGCCGTCTGTGGCGGCAATCCGAAAGGAAGCCATTTTGGCCACCTGCCGCACGATATCCGTAAGCGAGATGCGCTCTTCCTTGATCTTGAGCTCGCCACGATCGATCACGGCGCTTTGCAGAATCGCTTCCACGAGCGTGCTCAACCGCCGGTTTTCTTCGGTGATCATTTTCACAAACGGGGCCGCCGTGTCTGTCTGACCGCCCATCATAGCCGGATCGCTCATGGCCTCACACGCCAGCGAAATCGTAGAGATCGGCGTTTTGAATTCATGGGTCATATTCGAAATGAAGTCGTTCTTGATCTCGAAAAGCTTCTTCTGCGTGAGGATGGTCTTGAACATATACGTGATCGTAAAGATGATCAGCACAACCAGCGCAAAGCTGATGATGAGCGGGCTTCCCATAGCTTTCAGTACGAATGTACGCTTGTTGGGGAAGTACATATGCAACGTCAGCTGGTCTTCGAGAATGCTTCCCGGAAAAAGCGCCGCATTGTAGGTATTGGCCGTATCGAGGCTCTTATCGTAATGTTTTACATCCTGCACAAAGCGGACCATCAGGTTGTTCTCCTCGGTGATCACAAAACGGTAATCGGTCGGAAGGCCGTCGGCTTTGAGCTCTTTGTAGATAACGGCGTTGAGCGTGGCCGGATCGATCCGTTTGGATGGCTCCAGGTAAATGTTATCCCGGAAAGTTTCCATCATCAGCTCGTTGATGTATTTGGCTTTCTTGATGATCTTGTGCATCACGCGTTGGTCGAGCAAATGCGCTGCTTCGATGGAATCGCGCTCGAACAGGGTCAACTCTTCCTTGTCAAACAATTCCTTGATCTGTCGCACGTCGCGGGCCAGTACTTCCTGTTTGGCCGCAAGACCCGTAATCGTGTCTTCGGTGATTCCGGTTACGATCAGGTAATGTTCCGGAAAACCTTCTTTGAACAAAACCGTATCGCGAATGGAAATGGATTCCTGGACCTCGAAAAGATTCTGAAATTCTTCGCGCAGCACGTTCTGGTACTGGCCTCTGAAGTCGCGGCCCATGACAGCCACACGTCGACGACGCGCTTCCGCCTTTTCGTGCTTGATTACGATGCGTTCGATCGCCGTATTGACTTTCGCCTTAAAATCGTCGGTCTTACGGTCATAAAGCTGCACCGTCTGGTAAATCTGAATCAATAGCAGCGCCAGCATGGCGATCCATACTGCTGTAATAACCAGATTGATTCGAATTTTAATCATAGCGCAAGGTGAACGAATGTAGGCGAAATGTTAAAAAGCGTGGAAGTGATTAACGTTTTTTAACTGCGAAAATCGTTGAAAATGCGCGATTTCCGCGGGTTTTAGTGCTCGCCGAGCAACCGTTCGATGTCGTGCATGAGCACATTAACATCCTCTTCGGATGTGCCGTCGTAGTAACCGCGGATGCGTTGCTGCTGGTCGACCAGCACGAAATTGTTGGTGTGAATGAAATCCGAGCCGACATCGCCCTGGTTTAACGCTTCGGCCGGCTTCAGCACGAAGAAATAACGACGCGCCACTTTGTACAAATCTTCCTGTTTACCCGTCAGAAAGTGCCATTGATTGCCGTCGGCCTTGTGCATGGCAGCGTATTCGGCCATTCGTTCTACGGTATCGTTTTGCGGGTCGACGGTAAAGCTCAGTATCTCGAAGCGATCGTCGTTTTTGAAACGGGTATGAACACGCGCCATCTGTGCCGTCATTTTCGGGCAGATGGTGCCGCAATTGGTGAAGAAGTACTCGGCAACGAAGACTTTTCCTTTGACCTGTTCCAGTCCGAAAGACTTGCCGGATTGATCGGTGAATTCAAACGGCCCGATGCGGTGTCCGAATCCTTTGCGAACGAGATCGCGATCAACCATTTCTTCGGAAACATCTACCGGATTGATCACCGGCAATGGCTTTTCTTTACCGGGATTCAGGATGGTGTATGCCGTGATGATTCCGACAAGTGCAATGATTCCGACAAGAAGGAGACGCATATCGCTCGGTTTTGCCTGCAAAGGTAGCAACAAAGTGTGAGCAGCGGTCGCGAAAAAAAGGGAATTCGGAGTCGAAACATAAAGATTGTCTATATTCGCATGAACCATCACACAGTCATGAAAACACTTGTTTTTTTCCTGTTGTTTGTCGTTGCCTTCAGCTTTTATGCCGAATACGTCATCAGCCGGCCGATTAACAACCTGCTGGGCATTCTCGCAACGGTCGGGATCATTGTGCTTTTCATCCTGTTTATGCGCCACTTTATTCCGTTCCTTATTAAAAAACTGCGTTTATGATCACCCTGATTCTCATCCTGCTTACACTACTTGTTCTCGGACTCCACCTTTTCGCTAAACGCGCCGAATACCGCAGACCGGAAGGCGGATTTTCCCCGAAAGTCATTCGTCCGATCGCCATTGCTATAGTAATCATCATTGCTTCATTGATCCAGCCTTTTACCTTCGAGCGCGTGGATTCGGGCTATAAAGGCATCAAGATCAATCTGACCGGTTCCGCACGCGGCGTTTCGCGCTACCAGTACGAAACGGGTTGGGTGCTTTACAATACGTGGACCGAGCAATTGCTGGAATTTCCCACTTACCAGCAGCACATCGAGTATTCCGACCAGGAAGTGATCACCAAAGGAGGTTTTATCGCGACGATCAAGCCAACGTTCAACTACTCGCTCAAGGAAGACGCGATCGGCGATATGTTCATCAACCTGCGACTCACGACGAAGGAAATCGAACAGGGCTGGCTGAAAACCGCCATCGTAGGCGCTGTGAACGATGTGGCCAACCGCTGGGAAGTGGACAAGATCTTCAACGACCGCGAGAACTTCGAATATGCCATTATGGTGGAGGCGAACAAACGCGTGAGCAAGTGGTTTACTATCAGTCAGCTGCGTACGAATATCATTCCGCCACAGGCATTGCAGGACGCGATCAATGCCAAAACACGTGCCATTCAGCAGGCCGAGGCCGAAATGCAGCAAGCGAAAACTGCCGAAGCGGAAGCGTTGAAAAAAATAGCGATCGCCCGCGGTGACTCAGCCGAAGCCGTAATCCGTGCAAGCGGTGAAGCCAAAGCTACACAGCTCAAACAGCAACAGCTCACGCCGCTTTACGTGGAATACATGAAAGTACAGAAATGGGATGGCCGCCTGCCGACTACTTCTCTTGGATCCGGCAACGGAACCATTGTAAACCTGAAGTAACAGCGTTATTCTTAATTGAAAATCCATGGCCTGCTTTTTGTTCAGGGCAGGATTGTTTTAACAAATTTTTCACATGAGAATACTGCTAATCACCCTGCTGCTGTTATTCACCACCACTGCTAATGCCCAGTTTACGTCCAACAGATGGCACGTTCTGGGAAAATACAGCTACGGCACTATCGACAAGGCTCAATACAACAATTTCTCGCTCGGCGCGGAGTTCATGCCGACCGATCGCATCGGATTGAACTACAACTTCGAGTTCCTGTTCCGAAACGACGATTACTTTCATTTTCACTCATCTATCGGCGCACTGGCCGGTCCGCCGCTGATCATTATCGGGGCCATCGCAACGCTTTCTGACAACGATGATTGGAACGACGATGCTTTCAACCTCGGTCCGCTGGGTGTTCTACTCGGAATCGCCGTTCTGATCGCCCCGGATGGCATCAGCTATCACATTCCTGTTTCCTACAAATGGGATCTGGCGCCCTACGCCAACGTGCTGGGCGTGGATGTAGTTCGCAACCGCGACATCGGCAAAACGTATTTCAAGTACGCCATGTCTTATGGAGCCAAAGCCACTTACATGCTGAACGATCACGCGACACTGAACTTCTTCGTCGAAACGCGTAAAGTCGCCGGTTTTAACTGGGGATTTGGCGGCGGATTCGGATTTGGATATGCTTTTTCTTCCCGAAACGAATAATCAGTCATCCAGTCTTCTGTCTCCAGTCTAGCAGTCTAGCGTCTGAAAGTCTAAGTCTTGCGATCCCAAAGTCCTGAAGTCTTGAAGCCTACCTACCGGTAGGCGGGTCTTGATGTCCTGAAATCTAAAGACTGAGCGTGTACTGGAGCATGATGGTACGCGGCATTTCGATCTTCAGCGGTCGCAGGGAATAGCTGCGGTTGAGGATGTTCGTTCCGATGAGCGCAAGCTTGTGGACGGTGTTAAACGCATAGGAAATGCGGGCGTCGAGCACAATATTGCCGAAATCGTGGTTGTTGAAATAATCCATGTAGCGGATATCCTGGATGTACGGCATGTTCATCGTGAGCTCTTCGAATTCTTTGATGATGCGGTCCATGTTCACGATCTTACTGAAATATTTCGCGCTGAAACCGATGGCGAGCTGTTTCCGGAGAACCACTTCCGCGTCGACTTTGATGTTGTGCAGGAAACGGTATTTGAGCACACGGCTCGACGGATTCAATGACGTGCTGTCGTAGCTGAATTCGCGGTCGAGATCATCGGTCGCATAGACGTAATCGGGATTGAGCGTTTTCGGCGAAATGTAGTTATAGCCCGACAGGAAAGTGATTTCCGTATTCTTGTTGATCTTCGCC
>DJFN01000189.1 GCA_002432085.1 Flavobacteriales bacterium UBA5871 | reverse complement strand
ACGCAAGCCACGTCCAAACAACAGTCCGAATGAAGGCGGCGGTAACTAAGATCCTGCTGGCAGGCTGTTTCCTGTGGATATTGCACGCGTGCAGTGATACGCTGCTGTACACCAAATCCTATTCGTTCCCGAAACGGGAATGGAAACAGGATGTGAAGCCGGTATTCAAGATCAATATCCCGGATACGACGACGTTCTACACGATCACGATCACGCTACGCACCACGACCGATTACGCTTACAGCGATCTTTGGTTCTTCCTGCATTCACAGTCGCCGGGCGGACAAACGGGCCGCGAGCCGGTCAAAGTGGTGATCNNCCCGGCGTGGTGATCGCCAATCCCGACGGCTCTTGGGCCGGAAAAAAATCCGGAACGATCGTCGAGCAGCAGCTGACATTTCCGCACCGCAAATTCCCGCAGAAAGGCTGGTACATTTTCACCTTCGAGCAGGGCGTTACGGAAGAAACCGTGAAAGAAATTCTCGACATCAGCTATACGGTCGAGCGCGACGAAAAACAAGAGCCATGATCCGCATCAAAGTCCGAAATACATCGCCGCATGCGCTTCCTTCCTACGCCACACCGGCGTCGGCGGGAATGGATTTGCGCGCCAATCTCACCGAAGCAGTCATTCTTCAGCCACTGGAACGACGGCTCATTCCTACCGGCCTGTTCTTCGAAATTCCGGAAGGATACGAAGTACAGATTCGTCCACGAAGCGGGCTGGCGTTCAAGCACGGTATTACGGTGCTCAACTCGCCGGGAACCATCGATGCCGATTACCGCGGCGAGATCGGTGTACTGCTCGTGAATCTTTCGCAGGAGCCGTTTACCATCGAAAACGGTGAACGCATTGCGCAAATGGTTGTAGCAGCTTACACGCAGGCCGACTGGACCGAAGCAGCGACATTAACGGAAACAGAACGCGGAACGGGCGGCTTCGGCAGCACCGGGAAGCAGTAAAAAGAACCTATTGAAACAGCAGCAGGAAATAGTGAGTCGTGAAACAGAAACACTCTGTTCACTGTTTACTGTTCCCTGTTCACTAAAAACGTTAGCATGAAGATCATTGTCCCTATGGCCGGACGCGGAAGCCGTCTTCGCCCGCATACACTTACCGTTCCGAAACCGCTAGTACCCGTTGGCGGAAAACCCATCGTTCACCGCCTGGTGGAAGACATCGCCGAAGTTTGCAGCGAGCCCATCGAAGAGATCGGGTTTGTGATCGGCGACTTCGGACCGGATATCGAGAAAGAGCTCATCGAAGTGGCGAAAAAGCTCGGCGCCAAAGGACGCATCTTTTACCAGGACAAACCGCTCGGAACTGCTCACGCCGTTCTGTGTGCGGAAAAACTTCTCGACGGACCGGTAGTTGTTGCCTTCGCCGATACGCTGTTCCGCGCGAACTTCAAAATCGATCCGCACGCCGACGGCATTCTGTGGGTAAAGCAGATCGAAGATCCGAGTGCTTTCGGGGTGATCAAAATGAACGAACAGAGCGAGATCATCGATTTCGTCGAGAAACCGAAAACCTTCATTTCCGACCTGGCGATGATCGGCATTTACTACCTCAAAGACGGTGGCGCGCTGCGCAATGAGCTGCATTACCTCATCGACAACGGCATGATCAAGGACGGCGAATATCAGCTGCCGGATGCTTTGCGTCGACTCACGGAAAAAGGCATGCGCTTCAAACCGGGAGAAGTGGACGAATGGCTCGACTGCGGAAACAAGGAAGTAACCGTACTCACCAACCAGCGCGTGTTGGAATACGACCACGAGAAGAACCTTCAGCTCGTGGATCCGTCTGCGAAAATGGTCAATTCGGTGATTATTCCACCTTGTTACCTGGGTGAAGATGTGGTGCTCGAAAACTCCGTCGTTGGACCGCACGTTTCCCTTGGAAAAGGCTCAGTGGTAACGAATTCCATCATAAAAAACAGTATCTTGCAGCACCACGCGATCATTGTGGATGCCAACCTTCAGAATTCGATGCTCGGCTCATATGCCAAGTACAAAGGTTTGGCCCGCGATTTGAGCTTGAGTGATTATTCGATTATCGGCTGATGCGATTTGGATTTGTAGTTTTCCTGCTGGGGCTCTTAACAGCCTGCAATACTCCCAAAACGGCAGTGCAGGATGGCCCGTCGACAGCCGACTACCCCTACATTCAACGCTTTCACGAAGGTGTTCGCCTGAAAATCAAGGGTCAGCTCAAGGAAGCCATCTCCGCATTCGAAATCTGTCTGAACGAACGCCCGAACGACGACGCCGTGGCTTATGCTCTGGCCGAGTGTCACCTGATGCTCAATGAGCGTCAGCAGGCGGTTGAATACACGGAGAAAGCCGCGAAGATCGATCCGGACAACATCTGGTACACGCAGGAACTGGCCTATATGTACTTCGAGCAGGGGAAAATGTCCGAAGCTGAAAAAGCGTTCGCGAAAATGGTCGCCAAAGAGCCTTCCAACATCGACTGGCTGTTTGGTTACGCCGAAGTGCTGAAGCGCCTCAACAAGCGCCAGGAAGCCATCGATGCATACAACCGAATGGAAGACGAGCTGGGTCCTCTGCCCGATCTGGCGCTGCAGAAATACGAATTGTACATGCAGCTCAAGCAGGAAACGAAAGCCATTGCCGAGCTTGAAAAAGCACGTGCCGAATTTCCCGACGAACCAGCCATTCTCGGTACGCTTGTCGATCATTATTTCCGCAAAAACGACGTTGAAAAAGCCCGCGATATGCTCGTGGAGCTGGTGAAAGCGAATCCTGAAAACGGACGCGCCAACCTGGCCCTGGGAGATATCTACATGCGCGAAGGCAATAAAAAGGAAGGCTATCGCTATTTCAAAGCGGCTTTCGAAGGCGAAGGCGTTGACATCGATACGAAGATGAACGTGCTGCTGACGTTTTACGAGCAACAAACGGTGATCGAGCCGGAAGTGATGGAGCTGGGTGAAATTCTCGTGAGCAAACATCCGGAAGATGCCAAATCGTGGTCCGTGCTCGGCGATCTGCTCCTGAAAAACAACAAGGAAGACGAAGCCCTCGATGCTTACCGCGAAGCCCTGAAATTCGACCAGAACAAATTTGCGATCTGGAACCAGGTATTGCTGATGGAATACCGGAACGGACTGTTCGAAGATCTGTACCGCGATGCACGCGCTTGTGCAGCGTTGTTCCCGACGATGGCCAACGTGCAGCTGCTCTACACCATCGCGTGTGTGCGCACCGGCCGTTACCAGGAAGCTGTCGACGCAGCCGATATCGGAAAAGAATTGGTCGTGAGCGACAAGATCAGCGAAGCCGAATTTTATGCTCAGAAAGCCGAAGCCGAGTTCCGTTTGGGAAATCTTGCCGGAGGTATCGCGAACTACGAAACGGCGATGAAGCTTGATCCGACGAATCATCTTACGAAAAACAACTATGCGCTGATGCTCGCGCTGGCCAATCACGACCTTCCGAAAGCCAGCAAGCTGATCGGCGAAGTGACGGCGCAGTTCCCCAACGAAGCTCCGTTCATGGACACCCGAGGCGTCATCCTTTTCCAGCAGGGCGAATACAACAACGCGAAAACGTTATTTGAATCGGCTCACGAGATCGACCCGAAAAACGCATCTTATGCTGAGCACCTCGGCGATGTGTGGTCGAAGCTCGGAAATCCGACAAAAGCTCTTGAGCTGTGGAAGCTCGCTAAATCACAAGGTTCGGTGAACAAAGCGCTGGACAAAAAAATTCAAACGAAAACATATCATGCTCCGGTTTTTTAAATCTGCTTTCCTTCTTTGCTTTCTGCTCCTATCGGTTTCCTGCGGGCGCAAGCTCACCGAAACCGGTAAAGTGCAGGAGAAAGTACAGCGTCGCAGAACACCCGAGCTGGTAGCCGCTATGGACAGCCTTTCCAAGCTGCGTCCGAAGACATTTTACTCGAAGATCAAGTGCGATTTCGCCGACACGAACCAGAACGTGAGCTTCAAAACGTCGCTGCGCATGGTGAAAGACAGCGTGGTGAATACGTTGATCACTTACGCGGGTATTCCGATCGTGAACGCGCTCATCAACCAGGATTCCGTGATCATTTCCAATAAGCGGGAACGATGCGTTATCCGCCAGAACCTGGGCTTTTTCAAAGAAGAGTTCGGAGTCGATTTCGATTATAGAAACATCGAGGAGCTGTTCCTGGGATTGCCGCTTGGCTTCGATACCACGCAGAAGTACTTCCAGATCCACGATCCGTATAATTACATCCTTTCGTCCCACAAGAAACGCGAGATCCGCCGGGAAAATCGCAATCGTCCTGAACGTGACCGCGACAGAGACAGAGAGCGTGACCGCGACAGGGACCGTCGCCGCGATAATGATAACGAAGAAGAGGAAAGCGAAGAGAACATCATTCTCAATTACTACCTTTCCGGCGATGCACGTACCATTGAACGGATCTTCATCAACAGCGTCGACGATTCCACCACCATCGATATTCGTTACCTCACCCGCGATTCGGTATCGCAGTATATGATTCCCAACGACGTTGCCATCGATATTGTAACACCACGGAATCACATCGTTTTACAGATGGATTACGACAAATCGGAGGTAGACGCTCCGCAAGAGATTTATTTCGTCATTCCCGAAGGTTATGAAGCATGTATCCCTAAAGAAGAGTAGCCTGCTTGTGCTGGCGTTCGCACTGGCCGGATCAATCGCATTCGGTCAGAAAAAGAGTGCCCAGCTCGAAAAAGAACAGGCGCAGCTGGAGAAAAAGCTCTCCAATACCAAAAGCCTGCTCGATAAGGTCAAAACGGGCACACAGGCTTCGATGAACGAAATGAAGCTCATCGATAACCAGGTCAAATTCCGCGAAGAGCTCGTGCAGAACTTCGATAACCAGATCCGCAGCGCCGAGCTTACCATTTCTTCCAAGGACGACCAGGTAAAATCCCTGCAAACGAAGCTGGAGCGTATGAAAGCGCAGTACAAGAAGCTGCTCATCTATGCCTACAAGCACCGCAACCGCTACGGCAAAATGATGTACATCTTCTCGGCTTCCAATTACTTCGAGGCGGTGAAACGTACGGCTTACCTGAAGCGCATCGCTGAAATTCAACAGAAGCAGTTCAAGCTCATTCGTCAGAGCAAGGGCGAAATCACCCGCGAGATCACTTCCATCCGCAAGGAAAAGGAGAAAAAACAGATGCTGCTTTCCGAAAAGATCGTTGAGAAGAACGCTATTCTGAAAGACAAAGCCCGTCAGCAGGAAACGCTCAACAAGCTCAAGAAGGACGAACAAAAGCTGATGGCCGAGCTCAAAGCCGCCGAAAAGCAGAAAGCAGAGCTGAAGCGTCGCATCAAGGAAGCCATCGAGAAAGAAATCGCCGCCGAAGAAGCCAAAGCGAAAAAAGAAAAGAAAAACACCACAGCCTCCACCAGCGGAACGAAAACTTCGGGGGGTTCTTCTACCAGTACGCCGGCAAAAAAAGAGGTCGTGCTTACCGAAACGAAGGAAAGCATCGCGTTGGGCAAGAGCTTCGAATCGAATCGTGGGAAATTACCGTGGCCGGTATTGAAAGGAACGATCACGGAAGCCTACGGACGCAACCCGCATCCGACAATGGCGAACGTGTATACAAATAACAACGGAATCGATATCGGGGCGCCGAAACATGCGCAGGTACGTGCCGTTTTTGACGGAGAAGTAACGAGCGTGCTCAATATTCCGGGCGCCGGAAAGGTGGTGATCATCAAGCACGGCAGCTACCGAACAGTCTACAGCAACCTCCAGGAAGCGTATGTAACCGTCGGAACGAAAGTTACCACCAAACAGGCTATCGGATCGCTGTTGCCGGATTCTGACGGAAGCTTATCGACCGCGCATTTCGAGATCCACCAGGTCGTGGACGGAAACGTGCAGAAGGTGAATCCGACGCTGTGGCTGTCGCAGTAGATCAATCAACAATCTGTTTTCTGATTTTTTCTTTCGCCACAAAAGGCACAAAGTTTTTTTGAAGTGCTGTGTGTGGTTCGAAGCATCCGCCTGAGGCGGATTACACAGAGGCTGTTATCAAATCTGAAAATCTTACGGAAATAAATACTTGCTGACGGTAGGCGTACGTGCAATACCTGATTTTATTAGCCTAACAGCGGTTTATCTTTGCGTAGGTCTCCGCGCTGCGGAGACCGCTTTTCGGCTACGCTAACTATATAACTTGTCTTTTGTGCCTTTTGTGGTAAAAAGATAATCTTGCCTGCTCTATTGGGATCACTTCGGCAAATGGTCAGCAGGAAGCTCTTCGTTGGGGAATTGCGGCTTTTCTTCGGTCGGCGGAAACTTGATCACCGTGTTGTTCGGGTCTTTCTTAAAGTACACGCGCTGACGGAACAGGATCATGAACACACCAACGGTGATGCAGGCATCGGCCACGTTCCAGATCGCCGGGAAAACTTCTTCGCCGCCCACCCACGGAACCCATTCGGGCCACGTCATGGTGAACTGGAACATATCGACCACGTTCCCCATCAGGAAGCCGGTGTGGCGCACTTCCGTCTTGCCGATAAACGGACAATCGGCATAAACGCCCGATCCTTCGAGGTGATTGAAGGAAACGCACGGGTCGTAATCGAAGATGAAATCGTAGAACATGGAATCGATCAGGTTCCCGGTCGCGCCGGCAAAAATGAACCCGATGGCAATCAGCAGCTCGCGGCGTGCACCTCTTTTGGCCTGTTTCCACCAGTACCAACCGATTCCGGCGATGGCGATGATACGAAAAATGCTCAGACCGAGCTTCGCCCACATCCCGGAACCAAACGTCGTTCCGAATGCCATTCCCTGGTTTTCGATATAGAGCAGACGAAACCACTCGCCGAAAACCGGCAACGGCTCACCCGGGTAAAAATGGGTCTTGATCCAGATTTTTACCGCCTGGTCAATAAGTAAGAGGGCGACAACGATTGTGCCGACAATTGCCAGATTCCGCTTCAATGCTTATCGGTTTTGCATGTTCTTCGCCTCGATGCTAAGGGTAGCATGAGGTACAAGGCGCAAACGCTCTTTGGCGATCAGCTTGCCGGTCACACGGCAGATACCGTATGTTTTATTCTCGATGCGCTGCAATGCGCTGCGGAGGTTCTCGATGAATTTCTCCTGGCGAGCCGCCAGTTGTGCAACTTCTTCACGAGAAAGTGTTTCAGAACCGTCTTCCATCATGTTGAAGGTTCTTCCTGTATCGTCCGTACCGTGGTTATCACTGTGTGAAAGCGATCCTTTCAATAACTCATAATCCTCGTTGGCTTCTTTCAACTTCTCGTTGATCAGCACACGGAATTCATCCAGTTCGGAATCAGAATATCTTGTTTTTTCCTGTGACATAAAGCACTTATAATTTTACTCAGAGTAGTTGTGGGGACAAATATAGTCGAAAATAAAGGCTTTAACGCCTCATTTCACAATTGGTAACAATTACTTATTCACGAGTTTTTCACGGGATTCACCTGTTCAATCCATTGAGTCAGTGCGATAAAGTCCTCTACCGAGAGGCGTTCCGGGCGCAGCTGCAGCACTTCGTTGTCCGGATAAGACGCCGGCAAAAGGGCTTTGATCGAGTTCCGGATCGTCTTACGGCGCTGGTTAAAGCTCATTTTTACGATGGTTTTGAAGAGCTTTTCATCACACGGAAGGCTGGTGCGATCATTGCGCGTACAGCGGATCACACCGGATTTAACTTTCGGTGGCGGATCGAATACGTGTTCGTCGACCGTGAAACAATACTGAATATCGTAATAAGCCTGCAGGAGCACGCTCAGGATGCCGTATTTCTTCGAGCCGGGTTTTTCGGCCACGCGCTCGGCCACTTCTTTCTGGAACATGCCCATGATTTCGGGGATCTGGTCCTTGAAATCGATGCAGCGGAACAGGATCTGCGAGGAAATGTTGTAAGGGAAATTTCCTACGACGGCAAAGGGCTGCTCGCCCACGAGTTTTGTCGGGTCCATGCGCAGGAAATCCCCGTGCACGATGTGGTCGCCAAGCTCGGGAAAGCGTTCCCGCAGGTATGCTATCGATTCTTCGTCGACATCCAGCAGCCACCATTCGGTTTGTTTGTCGTTGAGCAGGTATTTCGTCAGCGCACCTGTTCCCGGCCCGATCTCGATGGCTTTCTTACAGCCGTTATGAGCTCCGTACTGGTCGGCTATGCGTTGGGAAACTTTCTCGTCCTTGAGAAAATGCTGTCCAAGGTGTTTTTTCGCTCTAACCTGCATACTGGTAGTGTTCGATCACGTCGAGCATCGTACGGAACGCCGCAAAACGCCCGTTGAATTTCTCGGAATGGTCCAGTTGCAGCGCCGGCGCATGCTGTTCCGTGTAACGGTCCATGTCTTCCTTGCTGCGCGCCACATAAGTGATCGCATACGTGGCTCCGCCTTCTTCTTCCGAACCATTGAGGCGGGAAAACCAGCTTTGCACGAAACAACCGGTAGCCATGACGTCGGGAATATGAACTGATCGCATCCACGAACGCCATTCCTGCTCGCAATTGACATCGATGCTGACCGTAACATTGTATAAAACCTGCATATCGGAGGATTTTGGGCAAAAGTACAATATAGTTGGAAGTTAGAAGTTGACGAGTTGTATAGTTGGCGGGAATAATTACACTCTGCTTCTCAACCCAAACTTTCCAACTTCCAACTAGTAACTCTTCAACTGTTTATATTGGAAGTTAGAAGTTGGCGAGTTGGAAGTATGAGCCGCTAATTTCTGATTATAAAGTTGAGAGCTGTATAGTTTGGCGGAAATAAACGTATGCTGTTTTTCTCAACCCAAACTTTCCAACTTCCAACTAGTAACTCTTCAACTAATCAACTCGCCAACTGTTTATATTTGCACTATGATCCAATACAATCCGAAAAGCTGGCGACGAATGATCTTCCATCTGGCGAAGAGCGATACGCTGCAGATCCTGAAGAAAGAGCTGGCTTTTATCTGCCTGTTCACGCTGGTGCTGGCTTACATCGAGCTGCGTTTTTTCCCGAAAGGCTCTTTTGCTTCGCTGGAAAAGCTCTTCTCGCTGTATTCGCTGCTCGGATTTGTGATCTCGTTCCTGCTTGTTTTCCGTACGAATACCGCCTACGATCGCTGGTGGGAAGGTCGCCGGAAATGGGGCGAGCTCGTGAACGATTCGCGCAACCTGGCGGTGAAGATCGCTGCGATGGAGCTCGATAAGGAACACAACGACTTCTTCGCCCGTCACATTGCCAATTTCCCGATCGTCTGCAAAGAGCACCTGCGCGACGGCACGAAATTCGAGCTGCTGGACCTCACACCCGAAGAAAAGGTGTTTTTACAGCAGGTCGATCACATTCCATCAGGAGTGGTGGAATTGATCTGGCTGAAGATCTACCAGCTGAAACGCGAAGGCAAGCTTAGCGAAGAAGACATTCTCCGGATCGACCGGAATCTCAACGCTTTCCTGGATTGCATCGGTGCATGCGAGCGGATCAAGAACACGCCGATTCCGTATTCTTACAGCCTGTTTTTCAAGAAATTTATCTTTTCGTACGTTATCACACTTCCGTTGACGCTCATTCCGACATTCAGCTATTTCACAGCCATCATCGCAACGTTCATCTTCTACGTGTTCGTTTCGCTGGAAGTACTGGCGGAAGAAATCGAGGATCCGTTCGGAACAGATGAGAACGATCTTCCAACCGATAAAATGGCTGAGCGCATCGCCGGTGTGGTGCGAACAATCATGCTGAAACAGGTCGGAAATCCGGTAAAGGGAGAATAATCTTTTCCAGGTGAAGCGCATGCCTGGCTCGATCCCTTTCGAAGAGGGTCGCAGCGTCATTTCTCCCACCGGCAACTTCCAACTTCTAACCAGCGACCCGTAACTTCCAATTCTTCAACTCAACAACTCACAAACTCTCCAACTAATCAACTATCTTTGCGCCCATGAAGAACATACGCAACTTTTGCATCATTGCCCATATCGACCACGGAAAAAGTACGCTGGCCGACCGTTTGCTCCAGACTACCGGAACGATCTCCGACCGGGAAATGCAGGCGCAGGCGCTCGATGATATGGACCTGGAGCGTGAACGCGGGATTACGATCAAGTCCCACGCGATCCAGATGAACTACAAGTTCAAAGGCGAAGACTATGTTCTCAACCTCATCGACACTCCCGGACACGTGGACTTTTCCTACGAAGTTTCCCGCTCGATCGCTGCTTGCGAAGGCGCGTTGCTGATCGTGGATGCTTCCCAGGGAATCGAAGCGCAGACCATTTCCAACCTCTACCTGGCGCTCGAGCACGACCTCGAGATCATTCCTATTTTGAATAAAATGGACCTTCCGGGCGCAATGCCGGAGGAAGTGACCGACCAGATCGTCGAGCTCATCGGCTGCGATCCTTCGGATGTGATTCCGGCTTCAGGAAAAACAGGATTGGGCGTTCTGGATATTCTGGCAGCCGTAATCGAGCGTATTCCGGCACCGAAAGGCGATGAGAAAGCACCGCTGCAGGCAATGATCTTCGACTCGGTGTTCAACCCGTTCCGCGGTATCATTGCTTACTACCGTGTGAAAAACGGCATCATCCGCAAGGGCGATAAAGTAAAATTCTTCAATACCGGCCGTGAGTACAACGCCGACGAAATCGGAATCCTGAAAATGGATCTCAGCCCGAAAACCGAAGTAAGAGCCGGCGACGTAGGCTATATTATTTCCGGGATCAAGCAGGCCAACGAGGTGAAGGTCGGTGATACGATCACCCTTGCGGCTAACCCCTGCGAAACGGCCATCAAAGGTTTCGAGGACGTAAAACCGATGGTATTCGCCGGAATTTACCCGGTTGAGACCGACGATTACGAGGAGCTCCGCTATTCCATGGAGAAGCTTCAGCTCAACGACTCCTCACTGGTGTTCGAGCCGGAATCTTCTGCAGCACTTGGCTTCGGCTTCCGTTGCGGCTTCCTTGGTATGCTCCACATGGAGATCATCCAGGAACGTTTGGAGCGCGAATTCAATATGACCGTGATCACGACCGTTCCGAACGTGTCGTACTACTGCTATACGCGAAAAGATCCGGACAAGATGATGATCGTCAACAACCCATCGGAGCTTCCTGATCCTTCTGTGATCGATCGCATCGAAGAGCCGTATATCAAAGCACAGGTGATCACCAAATCCGAGTACATCGGACAAATTATGACGCTTTGCATCGAAAAACGCGGCGAATTGCGCAACCAGGTTTACCTGACGCAGGACCGTGTAGAGATTACCTTCGAAATGCCGCTGGCAGAGATCGTTTTCGACTTCTACGACCGTCTGAAATCCGTTTCACGCGGCTACGCTTCTTTCGATTACCACCCGATCGGCTACAAGGAATCGGATCTGATCAAAATGGACCTGCTGCTCAACGGCGAACAGCTGGATGCACTTTCAGCGCTCGTTCACCGCAGCAACGCTTACGATCTTGGGAAAAAGATCTGTGTCAAGCTCAAGGAGCTCATTCCACGCCAGCAGTTCGAAATTCCGATCCAGGCCGCCATCGGTGCGAAAGTGATCGCTCGCGAGACCATCAAAGCCCTCCGTAAGGACGTTACGGCGAAATGTTACGGTGGTGATATCACCCGTAAGCGCAAGCTCCTCGAAAAGCAGAAAGAAGGTAAGAAACGTATGCGCCAGGTCGGCAAGGTCGAAGTTCCGCAGGAAGCGTTTATG
>DJFN01000217.1 GCA_002432085.1 Flavobacteriales bacterium UBA5871 | reverse complement strand
GTACTCGAAACCGGAACGACCGCCGACCTTTGCGCGCTCATTGATATTGTACCACCACTTGATCTTAAACGAAATGCTTTGTCCCGGACCGAGCGGTTTGGCCGGATCGATACGCATCATCGTATGATTGATGGCATATTTCATTTTTTCGCCGTTCACCGACGAAACGGATTCGATATTGTAGCCACCGTCGAAAGTCATTAAACGACGCTCCACATCCCGAATCGAGCGAAAATCTTCCATTTTCTCCACTTCGATGAATTTCGACTCGGCATCCTGCTTGTAAATGTTCTGATCGAGCTGCAGCCACAGGTATTCCAGTACATCCGGCGAGTTGTTGGTATACGTAATAACTTCTTCGCCTGTGATCGTTTGTTTTGTATCGTCAAGCGTGATGGTCATTTTGTAATCCGCTTTCTGCTGGTAATAGCTGTGTCCCGGACCGCCGGCCGCGTTGCGGTATTCGTTCGGTGTCGGAAGCTCGAGATCGAGCTGGGCGAATTTATGCTGGGCCGAAGCAGTTGCGCAAACTGCCATGCCGATGAGTAAAAAGGAGAGCGTCTTCATAACTTAGAGTTCAATGATTTCGGAGCGTTTTGTCGGAAGAAAAACGGCCGTGTGTTTTTGGTTGTTGTAGCGTATCGTGACTTTATTCTGCTGCTGTGGAAGCTGATCCATGAGCCAGTCGAACCGAATGGTTACTTTGTTGTCGAGGATGTCGAGCGGATGCGATTTCAGGTAGAAATACACCATGCCGTTGGTTTTTACTTCCATCCCGATGAGCTTCAGGTTGGCGGTGGCGTTGCCGGAATTGAGTGTAAATCCTGTGTTGATAAAGCTTTCAATCTTCGCCAGCATGGTCTGATCGGTGGAATGATCTTCGAGCTCTTTAATAGGAATGCCGGTTTCGTTCAGCACGTCTTCCACGTCGTGTGCCGAGCCTTCGAGCGTGATCTCGAAGCACTTTTCCGTGCTGTTGTAATCCAGCTCGGCGAAAGCAAAGAAATAATCATGTGCATAGCTCCCGGCTGCGCTGAAAAGCAGAGAGATGAGCAGCATAAGTTTCATACGTTCCGTATTGGTTCCAGCAAATATAAACCTTCGTATGAAAGACGGGTTGTTCGTTTCGACAAAGTCCCGGTTTTGTCTTATGAACGGTTTAAATTTTCACTACCCGGACAATTTCCTTGTAGGTTGCCGACAAAATGTGGATCAGGTAAGTGCCTGCCGGAAGGTCGAAGAGGTCGATTTCCTGCCGGAATGTTCCGTGTTCGATCGCGCCTTCGTAGACCGTTTGCTTCAGCTGACCGTTCATATCATAAAGCGAGATCACAACGATTTCTGATTGCGGTAATTTGAGCTCGAGCGTTGTCTGCTGCTCTGCCGGATTCGGAAAAGCCAGGCCGGAGAATTCTTTCGGGATCAATTGGCCGTTGTCGTCGTATTCGTCGGGTTGAACGGTTTCGATCAGAAAATTCCGGTATTCGGGTGAATACATCATGCCGCCGTCGTATGTATCAATCATATCAGATATACGAATTGGCTCTGCAGGAGCGATTGGTTCTTTTTCTACTTCTACGCCAATCGCACATTCAATCAAAGTCGGCGTATCGGTTTCTGCTACTACTATAGCTGTTGGGGCTAATGGCTGCTCTTCCTTAACGACAGGCTCCGGTTGAGCAAGAATGGCTTTGGCGGTTTCCTGGACGTGACGAATTTCCTTCCTGGATTGCTGATCGGAACAGCTGAAGAGTGTGAGCCCGAAGACGGCGATCAGTGTAAACAAAAATGCGCTTTGAAAGGAACGGGTAGAGCGGAACGACCATGCTTCGAATTCGGCATTCAGAGAAGCTTCCTGTTGTGTGGTAATTCTTCCGCAAATCCGCTGATCGAGCATATTCCGGAACGTACGCTTGATGTCGTCGTTTGAAAGCGTTGAGAAATCGTGTACAACCAGCTGACAGGTTGTACAGAAGCTTCCTTTTTCGTGTGGAAGCATTTCATCGCGGGAAGCAGTGCAGGGCTCTGTGATTCCGATGTGTTTTGGCTGCATAGGATAAGGTTTAATGTCGTTAAGATGCGTGTTGCGGTTTAATTCCATAAACGCGGCTTTTTTTGGAATACACTCTGAGTGCGACTAAGTTCAACAGTGCTTGTGAATGTTTTTTAATGAAGCGATAAAGAGGTAATAAAGGGGATATAAAGCGGTGATAAAGTGGTGATAAAGTGGTGACAAAGCGATACTCCATTTAAAACAAAGACCTAACTGCTCACTGTTTACTATTCCCTGTTTACTGTTCACTATTCACTATTCACTCTACCCAAGACAGGTGACTAAAACAAAAAAAGGCCGCCCGCAGTGTGGACAGCCTTTCGATAGCAATGAATAGATCTTATTTATTCCCTTTCGCGTAATCCGCAAGGAATTGTGCCAATCCATTGTCGGTAAGCGGATGCTTCGCCAGTGCGAGGATCGCGCTCAGCGGACCGGTCATGACGTCGGAACCGATTTCCGCGCACTGAATGATGTGCATCGGGTGACGAACGGAAGCCGCCAGGATTTCTGTCTCGAAACCGTAGTTGTCGAAGATCAGGCGAATCTGTGCGATCAGGTCCATACCGTTGGTGGAAATATCGTCGAGTCGTCCAACGAATGGCGAAACATAAGTCGCTCCGGCCTTTGCCGCCAGCAATGCCTGCCCGGCACTGAAAATGAGCGTACAGTTCGTTTTGATGCCTTTAGAAGAGAAATACTTGATGGCTTTGATACCGGCCGGGATCATCGGAATTTTCACCACGATGTTCTTATGCAGCTCTGCCAGCGCTTCGCCTTCACGGATCATTCCTTCGAAATCGGTTGCGATCACTTCCGCACTAACAGGACCGTCCACGATATTGCAGATGTCTACGTAATGCTTCAGAATGTTGTTCGCGCCCGTAATGCCTTCTTTGGCCATCAGGGAAGGATTGGTCGTAACACCGTCAAGAATCCCAAGATCGTTGGCTTCGCGGATATCGTTGAGGTTGGCTGTGTCAATAAAGAACTTCATGATCAATTATCAATTAATGAATTATCAATTAT
>DJFN01000005.1 GCA_002432085.1 Flavobacteriales bacterium UBA5871 | reverse complement strand
TGATCCGGATGTAGACCGCCTGGCGCTGGTTTGCGAAGACGGTTCCATGTTCGGAGAAGAATACACGCTGGTTGCCGTGGCCGATTACATTCTCTCGCGTCGTAAAGGTGCTACCGTTTCCAATCTTTCATCCACACGTGCGCTGCGCGACATCACCGAAGAAGCTGGTGCCGAATACCACGCTGCTGCCGTAGGTGAAGTGAACGTCGTAGCGAAAATGAAAGCGGTAAATGCCGTGATCGGCGGTGAAGGAAATGGCGGAATTATTTTCCCGGATCTTCACTACGGGCGCGNNTACCCGAACTACGAAATGGCGAAGAAAAAAATCGAGCTCACTCCCGGAATCGATACCGACGCGATCCTGAAAACGATGGCAGATCGCTACAAAAACGAAGAAGTCGACACGACGGACGGCGTGAAAATCTACATCGGCAAAGAATGGGTACATCTGCGCAAAAGCAATACCGAGCCGATCATTCGCATCTACACCGAAAGCAAGGATGCGCAAGCGGCTTCCGATCTCGCAGACCGCATTATCGCAGAGATCAAAGCGCTGATTTGAATCCAGTAACTATTGAAAGCAAAAGCAGTCTTCGGGCTGCTTTTTTTGTTGCCAGCCAGTCAGCCATGGGCTGACGAATATTCACCCAGTAATTGTGCAAATTCGCAAATTCGCGGGAAAATAAATCCAGCGCGCAAGCTTGATTTTAATACCGTTAACAACAATTTAAGAAACGGCTTCTGAACCAATTTTGCTTTCGTGGGTACTGCGACAAAATTTTAGCCCTATGAATAAGATAATTGGTTTAATAAGTGGTCTGTGCATTACCTTCTTCAGTTTTGCGGCAGACAAAGAGATCATCAAATCCACCATTTCAGAAGTCACCGTTTACACACAGGGAGCGCAGGTCTTCCGCAAAGCAAACTACACGGTAAAGCCCGGAGTTACGCAATTGATAATCGAAGGCATTAGTCCGAATATCGATCCGAAAAGCCTGCAGGTAAAAGCACAGGGAAATGTCGTGCTGATCGATTCCAAGTATTCCATGTACTATCCGCAGCCTGAGCCGGTAAAACTGGAGGGTTTACCGCTCAAAGTCAAAAAAGACATTCAGCTGCTGCAGGATTCGATCACCAATATTGATTACGAGATCCGCGAACTGCAGGATGAGATCGATGTGCTCGCAGCCAGTAAAACCATCCTGGCGAACAATGGTTCTGTCCGCGGACAAGGAAAAGTGAACGATTCCATTCCGCTGC
Organism: Flavobacteriales bacterium UBA5871; assembly: GCA_002432085.1. GTDB lineage: Bacteria > Bacteroidota > Bacteroidia > Flavobacteriales_D > Crocinitomicaceae > Fluviicola. Next base: position 3,433 of record DJFN01000005.1, on the reverse strand, counting down.
TCAAAATGACCATGGATTATTACACGTTCAAGATGAACGAGATCAACAAAAAAATGCTCGCTTTATCCCGAAAAAAGGCAGAAAAAGACGTTAAGCGCTCGGCTATGCACGCTCGTATGAATGACCTGAAAAATTACCAGAGCTCATCAACGCCGCCGCCACCGAAAGGACCGGTTCATCAGATCGTCGTGACTGTTCAATCGAAAGAAGTGGTGACAGGAAAACTGACGGTTTCTTACCTCGTTTCCAACGCCAGCTGGGTTCCGATGTACGACCTGCGCAGCGATATCGCTACCGGGAAAGTGAACCTGACCTACAAAGCGCATGTGAGCCAGACAACAGGCGAAGACTGGGACGATGTTCGTTTGTCCGTTTCCACCAACAATCCCTATCAGAATAAAACACGTCCGGTGCTGCATCCGTGGTACATCGACTACTACGTTGCTGCGACTTACTACGATGTGAACACGATGTACTCCAACGCACCGGTTCCGCAGGTAATGAACAAGGAAGCCAAGGCAGATGCGGCGAAACAGCTTGAAGAAGATATGGAACTGTCGAATGCCGGTGATGCCAGTGATTTCACTACGATGATCGACCGTGTGCTTTCGGCTGAATTTAAAATCGACTTGCCGTATTCTATCAAGAGCAACGGTGAAGAGCACATGGTACTGGTGAAAAACGTAGACCTGAACGCGACTTTCAAGCATATTTGCGTACCAAAGCTCGATCCGGCCGCTTACCTTGTGGCCCAGATCGTGAAGCTCGACGAGCTGCAATTAGTTCCTGCAACAGCCAATATTTTCTTCGACGGCAGCTACATCGGCGAAACGTACCTCGATCCGACAACTATGGACGACACGCTTTCGCTGAGCCTTGGAAAAGATCCGAACATCATCGTGAAACGCACGCTGTTGAAAAAAGACCTGAAAGAAAAGATCGTTGGGAACACGAAAGAGCGTACGATGTCGTATGAGATCGAAGTGAAAAACCTCAAGTCCACAACGATCGACCTGATTGTAAAAGATCAGCTGCCGGTTACACAGAACGCCGATATCATCATCGAAGCCATCGACCTTGATCGCGCGAACTACAACGAAGTCACCGGGATCCTGAACTGGGAATTCGATCTCAAACCGAAAGAAGGGAAGAAGATCCATTTCAGCTTCCGCGTCAAGCATAACAAAGACCAGAACGTGGCGCTATAGCTTTTCAATTGTTCGTTTCTACAGTAGCAATCCCGGTTCGTTTAACGGATCGGGATTGTTGTTTTAGCGAGCTTGCTATGGTCACAAAAGAAAAAGCCCTCTGATCGGAATCAGAGGGCTTTTTATAAAGAATGATCTTCTTATTGCTTAACGAAGTTTCCGATAGCAGTGTTTCCGGAAAGTGTGCTTACGATGTAAACATAAGTTCCAGGAGCCAGTGTAGAAATATCGATAGAAGTAGAAGTGCTTTTCAGCATTACTTTACCATCCATTGTAACTACAGATACCGCTTTCACTACTTCAGCAGACTTGATGTTCAGTACTTCGCTTGCAGGGTTTGGATAAACGGAAGCAACGATCGCAGCCTCTTCAGTCAGGGAAGCAACCGGAGGAGTTGCAGTAAAGCAAGAGAGGTTGTTAGTCTGGTCCGGATCTCTTGTATCACCAGCCTGGGTCAATGCCGCTGAATTCAAACCGAGAGCAAGTGCACAAACTTGTGTGTTGGTTGTAATTCCGCTCAGGTCAATCGTTGTTGTAGTGCCCAACATAGCAGAAGTGAGGGTGAACTCATCCGGAATAGCCATAGGCAAAATAGTTCCATCTGCCTGGTTCGGCGTTCCGTCCATGCTGTAGATGTTTGTTCCGACTGCATAAGCGAAATAAAGCGTGTCACCGGAAGGAAAAGCGTCAGGACCGTTGTTTTTGATATCAAAAGTCAGCGTCTGATTAGCAGTTCCTGCAACAGAAGCTCCTTCAGTCGGAGTAGTCAGGATGGCTTCCATGTCATAAGTTTGAGCCATTGATGTGCTTGCAGCGATTACCGTTGCGATAGAAAGTAAAGTTTTTTTCATAGTTTTTATTAAAAATGATTAATAGTGTCCCAAAAATAAACACCATACGCGTCTGCTCCAAATAAATCCGCAGAATATTATGAAAGATAAATTGTTGATGTAGGAGCAACCACCGAATGTCCCTGAAAAACTAGCTGATAAGTAGATTTAATCAAAAGGTTTTCAATGCTTTTGCTCGTGTTGTTTCAACGCCGAAGGGTCGTAATGGAAGAAGAAATTCGCCCAGATAATTTTCGAAAGAGCATAAAAATAGGGGGCAGCAGCGAGTGAAAGTGCACTGATGATGGCAATTTGCCAACCGGTCGAAACAGCCGGAAAGAAGAGCGAGAGACTAACCCAGCAGGTCACAAATAACCCGACGCCCAATCCATAGGAAACATACATCGCGCCGTAATAGAAACCGGGTTCTTTGGAATAAGCCAGTCCACATTCGGAACATTCCTTGTGTGTATTGCCGACTTTTTTCAGGTTGTAAGCTCCTGAAATGAAAAAATCGCCTTCCTGACATCTTGGACATTTGAATCGCAGAATGCTGTAAAGTTTGCTGCCTTTCCGCATATCGGTTTTTGCTGCAAAAATACCCTTTCAAAACGGGAGTTTCGGCAAGAAATAAGGAAAATTGGATTTTCTTGAAACCTTTTTCAGGAAGTGGCGTTAGAAGAAGCAACGGATCAATTATTAACATCTACAGGTTAAGGGAGAAAGGCTGTTCGGAAACGAATGGCCTTTTTCTTTTTGGTACGTGATCAGTTAGGAAGTTTAGAAGTTAGAAGTTAGAAGTTGGTGAGTTGGTTTCAAGCTGTCAATTTTCGTACAACTAAAAAACTTCCAACTTCTAACTTCCAACTTTCCAAAGAATAACTCATCAACTGTTTGAAGTGCAAGAATGACGTTATAAAATGTTTGTTAAACCGCGCTTGAAGTCGTAAATTGCGACAGCAAATCATGCAAATGAAAAAAACTATACTCCTCTCCGCGCTGTTTTTTACAGCAACTTTCTCTTTTGCCCAATCCATTAAACTTCATTCGCAAACCGATCTGGATGTTACGCTGACCCATCAGCTGGAGCAGCTTCCGTTCGAAATGCGAACCATTAACGGCCAGTCTTGTGTCGACTTCAGCCGTTCCTATGAAGTGGTTTCAATGGAAAACGGTGCGCCGGCCCTTCCGCTGTTTCATACATCTATCCAATTGCCGGCCAAAGGTAATACGGTCTTGGTGGTGGAATACGATCAGGTGACTGAAATTCAGAATGTTTCCGTCGTTCCTTCCAAAGGAAACCTGAAGCGCAATATCGATCCGTCGACCGTTCCTTATACGTTTGGCGAAGCTTACAATCAGAATGCTTTTTATCCGGCAAACGTAGCCACGCTC
>DJFN01000010.1:8964-9188 GCA_002432085.1 Flavobacteriales bacterium UBA5871 | reverse complement strand
GAGAACGCGGAATGGGCGTTTTCGTTCTGTAACTTTGCGGCGTGGAAATCGAGCTGTTATATGAAGATGCGTGGTGTCTGGTGGTGAATAAGCCGTCGAATCTGCTCGTACATCATTCCTATTACGCGCGGAACATCGAAGAGCTTTCGCTATTGCAATTGCTGCGCGACCAGGGACAGCCGAACGTTTTTCCCGTTCATCGGCTCGATCGCAAAACTTCCGGA
>DJFN01000010.1:0-8955 GCA_002432085.1 Flavobacteriales bacterium UBA5871 | reverse complement strand
TTGTTCGACGAACAGCTGATCGCGAAAAAATACCTCGCTTTGCTTCGTGGACATGCAGTTCCTTCCGGAGAAATCAGTTCGCCGGTCAGGAACGATCGCGGTAATTACAAGGAAGCGCTTACGTTGTTCCGAACGTTGCAACACCTTGAGCTGCCAATTCCCGTAGAGCCGTATCCGACTTCCCGTTACAGCCTGGTGGAATTCATACCGAAAACCGGTCGTATGCACCAGCTGCGCATTCATGCCAATAAGNNCCGATCATCGGCGACCCGAAATACGGCAATCGTCACCACAATCATATGTTCGCCGACACGCTTGGCTTAACACATTTGTTCCTGCACGCGCATTCGCTGGAATTCGAGCATCCGTTTACCGGAGAACAAGTGGAGTTGAAAGCGTCGGTACCGGAGAGCTGGAAAGCGTTTCCTGTGGCTTTTGAAGTTTAAAGACAATACTGGTAAGATTATTTCACCACAAAGGAGCAAAGATTTCTGGACGTGCTTACCCGAAAAGGTAGCAAAGGGATTGTGCTTAAATACGCAGAACCTGTAATAATAAAAAAGCCTGAAGTTGAATTTCAGGCTTTTCAATTTACTATGGTCGCCTTTGCTTTCTTAAGCAATATGGCTATTTAATTTTCTTTGCTCCTTTGTGGTGAAGCACCCATAGTACTTCGCATCATCGAAACAATAAAATCTTACTCCGGACGGCGCTCCATCCAGTTCAGCTTTTTGCGGTTGTACTTGGAAGTATTGCCCTGGTTCAAATACCACAATTCGTAGTGACCGAAGATCACCGTCGTTTCCATTTTGTCCTGCGGGTCCCAGAACTGTTTGCTTGGATCGCGAAGTGAAAGCCAGATCGTATACGCTCTGTTGGTTGGGATGAGTGCGTTGATCATCGGAACATAAGAAGTTTCCGGTAAACGCACGGTCTTTTCTTCGCCTTTACGCACCTGTTTGATGATCGAATCCACGGATTTGCCAGGGATGTTTTCTGTGCGCAGGACGATTTCCATTTTGGAATACATCTCAGGCTTCAGCAACAAAGTTGTATCGTTAACGATTTCCGGTTTTTCACCGAAGCACGCCATTGCCGATTCTCCCATAGCTTCGTGGGCCGAGATCGAAAAGTCAAAATCCACATCCAGCTGCTTCATTTCATCGAATCCTTTTCCATAGAAATAAACGCTTCCATCGGGCTTGAGCTCGAAATGGTGAATGCTCGGGGGATTGAACGTCTTGTATTCTTCTTCGCTGCCGGAACAGCCTGCGAGAAGCACGAGGCCAAGCGTAAAAAGGAAAGGGATGGTACGCATAAAGTGGAATTTTGATTCCTTAAAAATGCAAATTTCAGACAACACGTCGGTTCCTGCCGATGGTAATTTGTGTTAATTGATTGATTATCAATTTAACTGTTTTAGAAATGGCCTGAAAAGAAAATGGCATGAAGCGCACTCCATGCCAGATCCATCAAATGAAAATGAGAAAACAATACTGTTAGAACGTGAAAGCAGGTGCTTCATTGTTCACGGGATTGTTAAATTTTCAGGTCGATCCGTTTAAGCAGCTTGAAATTATTTAAATAACAAAAATTGAAATAAACATGAAAAATTAAACATTAATTGATTGGCTATATCGTTTTACATCAGACGGTATTCACAGCTTAATACTTCTTTGATATACGCTTAATTTCCGCAGAGTAATAGCACCGTACCTTTGCGGCAAATTAAGCATTCTGGTATGAAATCCGTTTATTCACTTCCGATTTTTCTGTCACTATTCTGCCTGCTGTCTTCCGTTTTTGGTTCGTCCGTTCAAGGTCAGGTGACGCTGGCATTTCAGGGTGGCGAACCGGGCGATACCTGGGCTTATACTTCTACGGCTGCTTCCGCGCTGGCACAGTCAGAAGCTTTACTGGCTCCGAACAAAGTTACCGGCACGCGCGCTCTCGTGGTTGGCGGAACAACGGGCGGAGGAAACTGCTTTGCCGGCGGCAGTGGAAACGGGACCATGACCGTACATTCGTTTACCTTCAACGCGATTGATATCAGCAGCAGCAACGAATCGGTTCGTACGTTCCGTATCAACTGGGGAAACCGTTTTCCGGCCTGTAGCGGAACAGGTTGGGACGGCGGCGAAAACCTCGTTTTTACAGCTTATCACGATGGTGTTGCACAACCTTCTTTACAAATCGCAACGGGCAACAACAATGCGCAGTTCAGCATTCAGGCGAATCAGCATGTGCACCAGGTCCCGACTTGCGTAAACAGCTTTTCATTCGTGATCAGCCTTACGTCCAATCGCGCGGATGAATTGCTGTTCATCGATAACGTAACGCTCATGGCACCGCAACTGAACGGTTCAGCCGGTCAGCCATCGCCGATTTCAGGACCGATCACCGTTTGTGCGGGAACGACAACCAATTACAGCGTTACGGCAGTCGGAACAACGATTTATACCTGGAGCGGATTACCTGCGGGAGCGCAATTCACCACACCGAACGGCACGAACAGCATCGGGGTGGATTGGGGAACGGCAGCTCCGGGAACTTACACGCTTACCGTTACACCTTCGGGAAGCTGCAGCGGCGCCAGTGGTCCGCCCCAAACACTCGATGTAACCGTAGATGCTCCTCCGACACCGGTCACGATTTCAGGTCCGACGTCTTTCTGTACGGGTCAGAATATCGTATTGACGTCCAGCTACCCGACGGGAAATGACTGGTCGACAAGCGAAACCACACAATCGATCTCCGTTTCGTCGCCAGGAGTTTATACCGTTACCGTTTCGACCAGCTGTGGAACCGTCAACGATCAGCACACCGTTACGATGGGCGCCGGTCCAACAATTCAAAACGTTGCTGTTACCGACGTCAGCTGTTTTGGACAAAACAACGGAACGATCACCGTTACCGCTCTCGGAACAAATCCGGAATATTCCCTTGACGGCCTTTCGTGGCAAAGTGCGGCTTCGTTCAACGGTCTGGCGCCGGGAACTTATACTATTTTCGTGCGCGAAACAGGTCTTAGCTGTACAAGCACAACAACAGCCGAAATCAGCGAGCCGCAGGAGCTTATCGCCGGTGCTTCGAACAACGGGCCTTACTGTTCGGGAACTCCGATCGTGATCAACGGAACAAGCAACGTTGCCGGCACAATATTTTCCTGGAACGGACCGAATGGCTTTACTTCCTCTGATCAAAACCCGACGAATGCGACCGAAGCCGGCGTTTACACATTGACGATTTCCCTGAACNNCGTTGCTTCGAACAACGGGCCGTATTGCGCCGGACAACCAATCGCACTGACCGGAACTTCCGATGCACCGACCGCCACTTACAACTGGACGGGCCCGAACGGCTATACTTCTTCCGCACAAAATCCTTCCGATGTAACATTGGCAGGTAATTATACATTAACCGTAACGGCTTCGGGTTGTACGAGCCTGCAAGCGGTAACGACCGTTGTTGTGAATCCATTGCCGATTGCGACCGCGTCTTACAACTCGCCGTATTGCAGCGGAAATCCATTATTACTGTTCGGAACGGCCACACCGGCAGGAAATCCTGTTTACAGCTGGAACGGTCCGAACGGCTATACATCCGCCGATCAGAATCCGATGAACGCGCCGGGTGTTGGATCTTATACGCTGACTGTTTCACAAAACGGCTGTACGAGCGCACCTTCAACCATAAATGTTGTGGAACAATTGCCAGTTGTGAACGTATCCAATACAGGACCGTATTGTCCGGGTGAAACAATCATGTTGCAAAGCACTGTTTACGGAGCGACGGCACCTTTGTATGGCTGGAATGGTCCGAACGGCTACACTTCAACGGCTCAGAATCCGACCGATGCAACACAATCCGGAATTTACACACTTACGGTCAGCGAAAACGGCTGCACGATTTCCGTTTCGACGGTAGTGACCGTTCACGAAGCTTCGGTAGCCGCATTTGCGGCCAGCACGGTCTGCGAAGGACAGCCGACGACTTTCAACTGCATTTCGACACCGGGGAATCAGCAGTCTATTGCAGACTGGTCATGGAATTTCGGCGACGGTCAGACTTCTGATGACGGAATAACGACTCAGCATACTTACAGCGCGGCAGGCATTTATTCCGTGACGCTTCAGATCGAAACCGACAAAGGCTGTACGGCAACGACAACAAACACCGTAACTGTTGCGCCGCGTCCGAAAGCGGATTTCCAGACTTCGGGAATAGTCTCCGATCTCGAGCCGGTGGTGCAATTCATCAATACCAGCCAGGGTGCCGACAGCTACGAATGGCTCTTTCTGAACGGAGACGTATCTACTGAGACGGCTCCCGAATACACTTTTCCGGAAGGTGGCGGCAATTACGAAGTAACGCTCATCGCGCGGAACGCAGCCGGTTGTTCGGATAGCATTTCCCGTGTGCTGGTTTCCGAAAAAGTGGTTTTGTACTACGTGCCGAATGCCTTTACGCCGGACGGCGACGAATACNNCGAATACAACAACACTTTCCAGCCTGTTTTCACAAAAGGCTTCGATCCGGAAAACTTTGATCTCCGCATTTACAACCGCTGGGGCGAGCTGATCTTCCAATCGCACGATCCGGCAACCGGCTGGGACGGATCTTATGCCGGAACGGCAGCAGCTTCGGGCGTTTACACCTGGCAGATCCGCTTCAAACACCGCGATACGGACGAATGGGAAGAGCCGGCCGGCCATCTGACTTTGGTTCGTTAAGAGCACAATTTCCTGTAACTCAATCCGACACCTCAGCGCCATCCGTTGAGGTGTTTTTTATTGCCTGGAAACCACCGTTTTCGGGCGTGTTATTTTTCCTGTTAAAAACCTGCTTTTTGTTGAACTAAATCGATTCAATTATCTGTTTTACAAATAATTGCAGATCGTTTAATGCTTCCTTGATACAGGCTTAATCTCCGCGGAGTAACCCCGATTTACCTTTGCAGCGTTAATATCAGGACCGTATGAAATCACTCCAGTTACGCCTTACTTTCCACCTTTTTATCAGCTGTTTTTCACTCTTTTTTTCGGCACCTGTTTTCAGCCAGGTCACACTTGCTTTTCAAGGCGGCGAACCGGGAGATACCTGGACTTATAATTCGTCAGCAGCTTCGGCGCTGGCACAATCAGAAGCTTTACTGGCTCCGAACAAAGTAACCGGTACGCGCTCGCTTGTAGCGGGTGGAACGACCGGTGGCGGAAACTGTTGGGCAGGAGGTAGCGGAAACGGGACCACGACAGCACACACATTCACTTTCAACGCGATCGACATCAGCTCGAGCAACGAATCCGTTCGTACGCTCAGCATCAATTGGGGAAACCGCTTTCCGGCGTGTAACGGAACGGGGTGGGACAGTGGTGAGAATCTTGTCTTCACAGCCTATCACGACGGCGTTGCACAACCTTCTCTACAATTGGCAACGGGGGCAAGCAATGCCCAGTTCAGCATTCAGGCGAATCAGCATGTGCACCAGATCCCGACGTGTGTGAACAGTTTTTCATTTGTGATCAGCGTTTCCACTAATCGTGCCGATGAATTGCTGTTTATCGATAACGTAACGCTCACGGCACCACAGCTGAATGCGACAACGACAATACCATTAACGATTTCCGGTCCGACTTCTCTCTGCACGGGCGAAACGATCACGCTGACATCCAATTACGCTTCGGGCAATAGCTGGTCGACAGGCGAGAACACACCTTCTATCGATATCAATACGCCAGGAACTTATACATTGACGATGAACACGGCCTGCGGAACCGTTTCCGATGAGCACATCGTTACGGCATCTTCTTCCACAGTTGCAGAAATCACACCGAACGGCCCTACAGTGCTTTGCACGGGCGAAACGGTTACGCTTACCTCTTCCAGTCCGACAGGGAACAGCTGGTCGACCGGTGAAACAACGGAGTCGATCGTCGTGAGCACGGCCGGAACAATCACACTTACCGTAACCGATGCCTGCGGAGCTTCCCAGGATTCGGAAGAGATCACGGTGCAAACACCTCCCGACGCTCAGATCGCAGCCGGAGGACCGTTATCGTTCTGCAGCGGCGATTCTGTTCTGCTGACCGCTTCAGGCGGCGATACTTATGTTTGGTCGAATGGCGAAACCGATGCCGCGATTTACGTTTCAGCAGCTGGAAATTATTTCGTTACCGCAACCAACGACTGCGGCTCGGATGTTTCATCTGCAGTTACGGTTTCGATCTTGCCGAATCCTTCCGCACAGATTACTGGTAATGCAAGCTTCTGCGAAAGTGATTCGCTCTTGCTAACGGCTTCGGGTGGCGATGCTTATTTATGGTCGAACGGTGAAACAGACGCAGCGATTTACGTACACGCTTCCGGCAACTATACCGTNNACGTTACGGCGACGAACAGTTGCGGACAATCCGTTTCAGCTGCACACATGGTAAACATGCTCCCGCTTCCACAAGCACAAATCACCGGCGATGCAAATTTTTGTGCCGGTCAATCGGCCACGCTGACAGCTACCGGCGGTTTAGACTACCTGTGGTCGAACGGTGAAACCACCGCCACAATTAACGTCACCACTCCCGGAAATTATACCGTAACGGCCATCAACAGCTGTGGTCAGGACATTTCCGCTCCATTCACTGTAACTCAACTTTCCCTTCCGAATGCCCAGATCACCGGCGATCTGATCTTTTGTACCGGCGAATTCGTTGTGCTGACAGCAAATGGTGGCAGCAATTACCAATGGTCGAGCGGCGAGCAGACAGCAACGATCACGGTTTCAACAGCTGGTTCCTACACCGTTACCGCAATCAATACCTGTGGCCAGGACCAGGAAACCGTAAATGTGATCGAATCAATTGTTGAGGCCGATTTCACCGCAAATCCATTGTCAGGAACAGCGCCACTGCTCGTAAGCTTCAACGGTCCTTCCGGCGATGCGTATCAGTGGGATTTTGGTGATGGCGAAACGGCTTCCGGAAGCGATCCACAGCATCTGTTTACCGATGTCGGCGTGTATACCGTAACGCTGACTGCGACCAACGCACACGGCTGTTCTGCAACGACTTCGCTCGATATTACAGTCGTTTCCTTCCCATCGACACTCGTTGTGCCGAATGTTTTTACACCAAACGGCGACGGAACGAACGATTTGTTCAGCGTCACATCTGAAAACCTGGAGAGCTATCACCTGCAGTTATTCAATCGCTGGGGAAATGTGGTGCTGGAAGTCGACAGTCCAAACGCTTGCTGGGACGGAACCGTTAACGGCGATCCGGCAAACGAGGGAACCTATTACTACAAGATCGAAGCTACCGGCATGGACCAGAAAGAGTACAAACTGTCCGGATTTTTTGACCTCATCCGCTGATTCACAACCGCATTAAACCTGTAATCAAACAAATCCTATTAAACATGAAAAACAAACAATTACAAATCACTCTGAACAAAGCAACCCGATTTTGGGGACTCTTGTTCCTGTTTGCCGTGAGCACAACGATGGCTTTTGGGCAGGAGCTGGCATACTGGAATCCGGCCGGTCAGACCAATTACGGCGTGTCGCCTTATGCGGTAACGACAGCCAATGCAAACCTCACGGTTACCGGTCTGACACGGGGCCCGGGTGTTACCACTATCAATACTGCAGCAGCCGATGCCTGGGGTGGAAACGGCTGGTTCACGCCGACAGCTGACGATTACATCACCTGGAGTATGGCTGCCAACGCAGGCTTTCAGCAATCATTTACGTCAATTACCTGGCGTTACCGGAGATCAGCAACCGGTCCAAGTGCCGGAAACTTATACTATTCCATCGATGGTGCCGCCAACGTGCTGATCGGCGCGATGAGCTTCCCGAGCACAGGATCCGGCGGTGCCGAAGCGTCGATCACGCTTTCCGGCGTAGCTGCTTTACAGGACGTTCCGGAAAACGTCGTGGTGCGCTTTTACTTTTTTCCAAGCGGAGCAACGCATGCAGGTGGAACATTCTACGTCTACAACGGCGGAACCAACGGTTTGCGTGTAAATGGTGCGATCGAGCCTATGGCAGTGGGTTGTACCAATCCTACAGGGCTTGTGGCGAATAATACCACACATGAAACAGCCGATCTTTCCTGGAACACTCAGGTTGGTGTAGCCGGTTACGAATACGTTGTTGATCAGATTGCAGCAGATCCAACAGGTTCGGGAACAGCGACAACAGATACCAGCTACAACGCGGCAGGATTGACTGCTTCTGCAAACTATTACCTGCACGTTCGCGCGAATTGCGGTGGGACTTTCTCTTCCTGGGTGACCATTCCGTTTACCACATTGGTCGAGCCGTGCGATGCGCCGACCGGTTTGGCAGCGAACAATATCACGCATGAATCTGCTGATCTTGCATGGAATGCTCAAGCCGGTGTTGCCGGTTACGAATATGTGGTTGATCAAATCGCGACCAATCCGACAGGTTCCGGAACGGCACCAACCGATACCAGCTACAACGCCACGCTCTTGTCACCGTCAACAATTTATTACCTGCATGTCCGTACTGATTGCGGAAGTGGGAATTTCTCACCGTGGACGACGATATCGTTTACCACTTTAGTCGAGCCGTGCGATGCGCCTACCGGTTTGGTAGCGAACAATATCACGCATGAATCTGCTGATCTTGCATGGAATGCTCAAGCCGGGGTTTTCGGCTACGAATATGTTGTCGATCAAATCGCGACTGATCCGACAGGTTCAGGAACGGCAACAACAGATACCAGCCACAACGCCACGCTCTTGTCACCGTCAACAACTTACTACCTGCACGTTCGCACCGATTGCGGAAGTGGGAATTTCTCTCCTTGGACAACGATCTCATTTAACACGTTGGTTGAACCGTGCGATGCTCCGACCGGTTTGGCAGCGAACAATATCATGCATGAATCGGCTGATCTGGGGGGGAATGCTCAAGCCGGTGTTGCCGGTTAT
>DJFN01000196.1 GCA_002432085.1 Flavobacteriales bacterium UBA5871 | reverse complement strand
GATCGACGAGTTCGCCGATCTCATCATGACCGCCGGTAAAGAAGTCGAGCACCCGATTGCCCGTCTGGCACAGCTGGCCCGAGCGATCGGAATTCACCTCATCGTGGCCACGCAGCGTCCGTCGGTAAACGTGATCACCGGTATGATCAAAGCCAACTTCCCGGCGCGTATTGCCTTCCGCGTATTGTCGAAGATCGACTCGCGTACCATTCTCGACGCTTCGGGAGCGGATCAGCTCATCGGTCGCGGAGATATGCTCATTGCCACCGGTTCGGATATCGTCCGCGTGCAATGTGGTTTCGCCGATACACCAGAAGTGGAAGCCATCTGTCAATTCATCGGTGAGCAGCGCGCTTATCCTGAAGCTCTCCTGCTGCCGGAATACGTGGGTGCAGAAGGCGAGGACAGAGACATCGATTTAACCGATATCGACCCTATGTTTGCAGACGCGGCGCGCATTGTCGTGATGCACCAGCAGGGCTCGGCTTCATTGCTGCAGCGTAAGCTCAAGCTCGGCTACAACCGCGCTGGAAGGATCGTCGACCAGCTAGAAGGCTACGGCATCATCGGCCCGTTCCAGGGAAGCAAGGCCCGCGAAGTGCTCTTCTCCGACGAAATGAGCCTGGAAGAATACCTGAGCGCTAAAGGGATTTCCTAGGAAGCGTTAGCAAATAGTTAAAAATGTAANNTTGGCACAATTTCTGATATTTGCATCGAAAACAAATCGAAATGAAATACTTATTAATTCTTATAGGCCTTTTTACAACAACGCTCACATTCGCACAGGATGCAAAGGCACAGGGAATCCTGGACAAAGCGTCGGCAAAGATCAAAGGCCAGAAGTCGTTCTACGTAGAATTCAGCGCACAGATCAAAAACAGCTCCAGCGGTCAGAATGAAACCGTAACCGGCAAAGGCTGGGTAAAAGGATCCAAATTCTGCGCGACCTACGGTGAGAACACGATCATTTCCAACGGCGTAAAAACCTGGACGATCGTTAAAGAAGAAAAGACGGTATACGAAACAGACGCCAGCGAAGACGGCGACGGTATGAACCCGAAAAAGCTCATGACGATCTGGGATACCGGCTTCAAGAACAAATACGAGAAAGAAGAAACCCTCAACGGTGAAGCGGTACACGTGATCAACCTGTATCCGAAAAACCCGAAAGGCGCCGAGTACCACACCATCGTGCTTTACATTTCAAAAGCGACCAACGAGCTCAAGAAAGCGATCATGAAAACCAACAACGGTACAACCATGACCTACACGTTGACGAAGTTCACATCGAACCCGACAGTAGAAGACACCAAATTCGTCTTCGATGCCAAAAAATACCCTGGATACCACATCGTCAAAGACTAATTGAAAGGAAAAACATTGCTAAAGCCANNATCTCAATACGGGGTGGCTTTTTTAGTTTCCGGGGTTACGGAGATTCCGCTTCTTATTGACATGCCGCTTACAGATGGTCTCCCGCAGATAGCGTAGATCATCGCTGATAATGGTTGCTGGTTCATATAAAAGCTCTAATACTTTATAGGAATATTTACGCCCTGCATACACAGCACAATAAAAATCTGCGGGAATCCTTACCCAGCAAATTAAGCCTCCGCGTAAATCTGCGCTATCTGCGGGAACTCTTACCTAGCACGTCACCCAAATCCAACGACACTTCATTCCACAAAAAAGCCGGCAGAACGACCACCGGCTTAACTAATAGAACGAATTTGTTATTCCTTAAAATGCATGCAGCTCCGTCAGTGCGGCCTTAAATCGCTCCAGCGGCAGGAATTGCTTTTCCAGCGGTACAGCAAACGGAACCGGCGTATCGATCGAACCGATACGTTTCACCGGCGCATCCAGCTGGTTAAAGCAGTTCTCATTGATCAGCGATACGATCTCGCCGCCAATTCCACCTGTGAGACAGTCTTCGTGCAATACGATCACTTTTCCTGTTTTTGCTACGGATTCGTAGATCGTTGCTGTATCCAGCGGAAGCAGTGTTTTCAGATCGATGAGGTCGGCGCTGATCTCCGGGTGCTCGTCCAAAGCTTCCATCGCCCAGTGAACGCCCAATCCGTAGGTTACGATCGTCAAATCGTCGCCTTTGCGAACATAGCCCGCTTTTCCGATTTCCGTTGTGTAGTAATCGTCCGGAATGTCTTCGCGAATGCTTCGGTACAGGTATTTGTGCTCGAACACCATCACCGGGTTCGGATCTTCGATAGCTGCGGTCAGCAATCCTTTTGCATCGCCCGGGAATGCCGGATAAACGATTTTCAAACCGGGAGTATGGAAGAACCACGCTTCGTTGCTTTGGCTGTGGAACGGTCCGGCGGCTGTATTCGCTCCCGTAGGCATGCGAACCACTACATCGGCATTTTGTCCCCAACGCCAGTGAATTTTAGCAAGGTTGTTCACGATCTGGTTGAATCCGCAAGTCACGAAGTCTGCAAATTGCATTTCAACTACAGCTTTCATTNNCTCCACAACGGCTTTCATTCCGCTGATGGAAAGTCCGAGTCCGGCACCAACGATCGCTGACTCACAGATCGGCGTATTGCGCACGCGCTCTTTTCCGAACTGGTCTACGAATCCTTCCGTTACTTTAAATACGCCGCCGTATTCGGCGATATCCTGTCCCATGATCACCAGGTCCGGGTATTTTTCCATCGACTGACGCAAACCGTCCTGGATAGCGTCGATGAAGCGTTTTTCTGTTTTATTCACTGAAGCAGGTTGAACAACCTGTTGCGTGAACGGAGCGTAAAGATCGTCCAGCTCGCGTTGCAGATCGGCAGTTATCGGACCTTCTGCGAAGGCAGTGTCCAGACCTTCCTGGATTTCCTTTTTGATCGCCTCGGATACAGCATCGCGCCTTGCGTCATCAAGCAGCCCGATTTCACGCAGGTAAAGCTCGTAGTTCAGCACCGGATCTCTTTTCACCCATTCGTCCTGAAGACCGTCCGGGTAATACTTCGTTCCGGAAGCTTCTTCGTGTCCGCGCATACGGAATGTCATGAATTCCAGCAAAAACGGACGCGGTTTCTGACGAATCGAATCGGCGATCTTGCGAACCGTGCGGATCACATCGAGAATGTTGTTGCCATCCACCTGGAAAGCGTCCATTCCGTAACCGAT
>DJFN01000069.1 GCA_002432085.1 Flavobacteriales bacterium UBA5871 | reverse complement strand
AAGCTGGGACATCAACCAGTACAAATCCGACATCCGTTTCGAGATCGATCGTTTGTTCCGTCATTATGGCATCGAAGTCCCTTATCCTCAGCGTACAATGCATATTATCCAGCGCAAACCTGCGAGCGAATAATTTCACATTAAAGAGAACAACAGTCTCTTTTCGGTTTTCCATTTTCAATTTTCCATTTNNTTCTCAATTTTCAATTCTCAATTTTCAATTCTCTTTAGCGCCATGAAACCAGAAGTACAACAACTAATTGCTGCGATGAGCAAGCGCTTTACATCGCACCCATGGCATGGCATCGAGATCGGCGAAAAACAGCCGGCCGTTGTAAATGCCTTCATCGAGATTATTCCTTCGGATTCCATCAAATACGAAATCGATAAAGCTTCCGGTTATATCATGGTCGACCGTCCGCAAAAGCTCTCCAACCACATGCCGTGTCTCTACGGATTTGTGCCGCAGACTTATTGCGATAAGGAAATTGCCGCATTTTCGAACGAAAAAACCGGTCGCACGGACATCGTTGGCGACGGTGATCCGCTCGATATCTGTGTGCTTTCCGAGCGTTCCTTCAACCACGGGAACATCCTGTGCGAAGCGAAAGTGATCGGTGGTTTCCGCATGATCGACGGCGGCGAAGCGGATGACAAGATCATTGCCGTATTGAAAGGCGACCAGGCTTACGGAAACATCGAAGACATCGCCGACATGCCGAAAATGGTGATTGACCGCGTTCGTCACTTCTTCCTGACCTACAAAGACCTCGACGGAGCAGCGAAAAACGTCGAAATCACACACGTTTATGGGAAAGAAGAAGCGTTTGAAGTGGTACGTCGCGCACATGCCGATTACACCGCTAAATACGGTAATGCTACCGACAACCTTGCTGCAGCGCTCGAAGCACTCGGCCTGGTAAACAATTAATTGTATAACACATCTGCGAAGGCGGATCTCAAATAACCAAAAACATGAACAAGATTACATTGATCGCAGCCGCTATCGGACTCCAGTTTACAGCGATGGCGCAATTGGCTCCGGCTCCAAGCCCGGCGGCTAAAGTTGAACAAAAAGTAGGTCTGACCGATGTTTCCATCCAGTATTCACGTCCGGCGAAAAACGACCGTGTTATTTTCGGTGACCTCGTTCCTTACGGCGAAATGTGGCGTACAGGTGCGAACGAAAACAGTAAAGTAACGTTTAGTGACGCTGTAGTGATCGGAAAAGACAGCCTCAAGGCCGGAACCTATGCGATTTTCACCAAGCCGGGCAAAGAAAGCTGGGAAGTTTACTTCTACAGTGATTACTCCAATTGGGGAACACCTGAAAAATGGGATGACTCGAAAGTAGCAGCCCGCGTAACAACGAAAGCGCTGAAGCTGACAGACGTAGTTGAATCGTTCACGATTTCGATTGATAACGTAAGCGGAGCAGGAGCAAGCATCTCCATCGCGTGGGACAAAACGAAAGTTGTCGTACCGTTCGACGTTCCGACCGATGCGAAAGTAATGGCCAACATCAAGAAAACGATGGGCGGTCCGTCTGCAAACGAATACTTCGCAGCTGGTCAGTACTATTACACCACGAAAAAAGACCTTCCGCAGGCTCTTGAGTGGACAAACAAAGGCATCGAAATGCGTCCGGATGCATTCTGGATGTGGCGCCAGAAATCGCTGATCCAGGCAGAAATGGGCGACAAAGCCGCTGCACTCGAAACGGCGAAAAAAGGACTGGAAATCGCACAGAAGGCCGGCAATGCCGACTACGAGCGCATGTTCAACAAGTCCATCGAAGAATGGAGCAAGAAGAAATAAGCAAAATCATTTGCTGAAACGAAATCCCGTCCGCCTTTGGTGTGGCGGGATTTTTTGTTTTATCGGAACAGCTCGAAAAAGCCTGAAACAGCTGAATCGCTGTCAGAACGAAACGAATCGATCTGCGGAACACCTGCCAACAAAACAATACCTCCGCGTATATCTGCGGGATCTACGGGAACCCTACATAAACACGTCACCTAATCCAATCTGCTGCAAACACACCTATAAAACCTCTGCGAACATCCGCGTAATCTGCGGGAGCCCATTCGTGTCATTGCGTAATTGGCAAGCCATTTGTAATCTTTCCACCGCAACACGTTATACAATGAAACTCCTTATCTTCAACGCATGATCCGTTTCGCCTGTTTGCTTTGTCTCTTCTTTGCTGTTGGCGTACGTGCGCAAACCGTTTTCAGTACGACCGATCTCGATCTGGGCGATCTGTATGCCGGTTCCGAGCGCTTCGGCGATATTCTGGTGACCAATAAAGGCACGAAAAAAGCCTACATCCTGCGCGTGGAGAAAAATCAGGAAGTCGTTTACCGCGCCAGCTCCGATCTTTTGCTGCCCGACAGCTCGTTTTCCTTTCGATTGCAGGTCAATCCGAAGCAAAAAGGCCCCTTTTCCTATAAGATCAACGTCTACACCAGCGACAGTCAGGAACCGATAGCGATCCGCATTCATGGGAATGTGAAAGAATTGTCGCAGAACGATATGGCCGGAATGCAAAGCTGCCCGGATTTCGGTACGGAGCCTTCGCGGGTGAAAACGTCGGAAATTACCGTGATCACGGTCGATGAGGATACGAGAGAGCCGCTGGCGAAAACGACCGTAACGATCATCCGGAACGGCGAGCCGGCAGGAGCCTGGATCACCGGAAAAAAAGGATCGTTCAGCCAGGAAAGCGTACCGGGCTATTTCTATTTTTTCGCTTCCCACGACGGCTATCTCCCGAAAGAAGCCGGAGTGTACGTCGGGCCGAAGATTCGGGAGATCACCATTCCACTGAAAACGGACCCAAGCTACAGTCCGGTACCGGCGAAAGAACCTGAAATCATTGCCGAGTTGCCGCAGGAGCTGCCGAAAGAAACAGCCGAAACGGTACTGGAAACGCAGATGAACAATCAGCAAACGGATTCGGTGATTCGCAAGGAATTACCTGAATTGGCGGCTATCGACCCGAATAATTTCGACAGCGAATATTTCAAGCCGGTTAACGTCGTGTTCGTGCTCGACATTTCCAGCTCGATGAAGCTCGGCGAGAAAATGGATCTGATGAAATATTCCCTCAACCAGCTGGTGAGCTCGCTACGCCCGGAAGATCACATGGCGCTGGTGACTTATTCCGACGACGCGAATGTGCTGCTCGAACCGACTTCCTGTGATCAGAAAGACAAAGTAAAAGCACAGGTTTCGCGACTCAAGCCTGAAGGTCTGACAGCCGGTGGAGCAGGAATCAAGCTGGGCTACAAGCAGGCGTTGAAACAGCTG
>DJFN01000001.1 GCA_002432085.1 Flavobacteriales bacterium UBA5871 | reverse complement strand
TGTACTATAAGCCGGGATCGCTGAAAGCGCGCAATTGCGTTGCCGGTCGACATGAGCTCGTTGCTTTTGCAAAAGAACACAATATCGCCCACGACGTATGCGGAAAAGTGGTTGTGGCGGTCAATGAGTCCGAATTGCCGAATATGGACAAGATCTTCCAGAATGGTCTGGCGAACAATACCGAAGGCATCGAGAAGATCGACGCAAACCAGATCAAGGACATCGAGCCGTATGTAGAAGGAATTGCCGGAATCTGGGTTCCGTGTACCGGAATCATCGATTTCCGCGGTGCGACAGAAAAAATGGCCGAGATCGCTTTGTCGATGCAGCCCAACAGCGCCATGAAGCTCGGACACGAAGTCATCGGTATCGAGCGTGCGGAAGACATAACGCGTGTTATAACGAATAAAGGCGTGATCGAAGCGCGTTATATGATTTTCTGCGGTGGTTTGCAGGCCGACCGACTTGCCCGTAAAGACGGCGTGAAGCTGAAAGAACAGGTGGTTGGTTTCCGCGGCGATTATTACGAGCTGACCGAACAAGCCAAGCATAAAGTCAAAAACCTCATTTACCCGGTCCCGAATCCGGATTTCCCGTTCCTGGGCGTACACTTTACGCGTATGACCAACGGCGAGATCGAATGCGGACCGAACGCGGTATTCACCTTCAAGCGCGAAGGCTACGGCAAAACCGACTTCTCCATGCGCGATACCTGGGATGCGCTGACCTACAAAGGAACGTGGAAGCTCTTCTTCAACAATATGAAATTCGGGATCGACGAATACCGTCGCGCGTTTTCCAAGAAGCTCTTCCTGAAAACATTGCAACGCATGGTTCCGTCACTGACGATGGATGATATTCATCCGGGAAGGGCAGGAGTGAGAGCGTTGTTGCTGGCAGAAGACGGTGATACCCGCGACGATTTCCGTTTCGAGTTCCACGCCAATTCGATTCACGTACTGAATGCACCATCACCGGCTGCAACGGCATCGTTGGCGATTGGAGGTCAGATTGCGGATGAAGCGGAAAAACACTTTAATCTTAAGTGATTAATTATCAATTATAAATTATCAAGGGGCTTCGAATCTTGGATAGCTGAGCTCCTACAGATTCCGTAATTGAACACGTGATGCTCATGGTAGGACTCCCGCGGATTTTCGCAGAAGTACTTGACTTTTTATACCGCAGACGTTACTTGACTATATGTTCCAGCATCATAATTCAGTCAACTTTTCAATTTTACATTTTCACTTATCAAGCCTTCATAATTCATACTTGATAATTCATAATTAATTGTCCAACTTTCTTTCTATACAATTGATTCATCTCCTCGATCAAGGCAAAATGTGCGCGTTTCAGTCCGTTGCTGACAGAAGCCTGAGAGATATGCAATAACCGCGCAACCGCCTGTTGCGAAAAATCAGGATGGCGCACGCAAATCGAAACGAGCTCGGCCATGCTCGGCGTCCATTTGTCCATGAGTGCAAGTCCGAGACGCATGAGTGTATTCAGCTCGTTATCCATCGACGAATCGCCGGTTTTTACTGACAGTGAGCGTTTTTGAGCTTTCATCTGCTCGTAGCAATCGATCGACCGAACGAAAGCGCTTCCGTTGGACGACGTAATCGTATCGGAATGAAAGGTTTTCTCGCCAATGCCGATCGCGATTCGTACATCCATTTTCTTGATTTTCCTTACCGCGGATTTGATCAGAATAGCCGCTTCGAGCGTAGCTTGCGGATCGTTAATTTCCAGCTGAAAGCTGTCACCACGGTAGATTTCCCATTGTTCGGGCGACGTACCGAAGCTGTTCAAAATAAGCTGTAGCGGAATGATCCAGTTTTCGGTCATGACAGCCTTGCGTGATCCGATAATGTCGCCGGTGAGAATTCCCGTCATAGTGCTGTTTTATAGACAAATATAAATATATTCATTAATTATAGCTTAATCACGTTATAATGCTACTTTATAGCCGTTTTTGATTATATTCTGCTCAGCAATGTTAACTTTCTGAAGTCACGAAATACTGGGTAAGTTTCCCACGAACCTGCCTGTCGGCAGACAAGTGCACGAATGCTGTATTGTTATCAATTAGAAGCGAATTTGCACTATTCGTCGGCTAACCGACAGAAGTTAATATCCCTAAAGAGGTTGTCGTTAAAATCTCTTTTGTGCAGGTCTCCGCCGCAGCGGAGCGCTTCGAACCACACCCAGCACTTCCATGAAAGCTTTTGTGCCTTTTTTAACCCATAGCGACTGGAAGTCTGCTATGGATTGTGGTAAAAAATAGTAAGAGAATGTCGTTGTGGAAAAATCCACCAGCAAGGAAAACCAATCAGCCTCTTCAAACCGTACATTTGTTTTACCAACACAACAGGCATGAAAATTCTTCTTTCCCCGGCAAAATCGCTCGACGAACAATGTACCATCCCGGCTGCTGATTACTCCACACCGTTATTCGCAAAGGAAGCTACGGCGCTGGCGGGCAAGCTCAAAAAGCTGAAGGCAAAGAAGATCATGGAGCTCATGCACGTTTCGGCCGATATCGCCGATCTGAACGTACACCGCTATCAGCACTGGTATTTGTCGGAAACGCCCACGGAAGAAGTAAAGCCGGCCGGCTACCTGTTTACTGGTGAAGTGTATAAAGGACTGGATTTCCCGACATTATCGGCTGCCGAGCGCGAAAAGGCCCAGGACCAGCTGCGTATTCTTTCCGGAATGTATGGATTGCTGCGTCCGCTCGACCTGATGTTTCCGTATCGTCTCGAAATGGGAACGAAATGGCAGGTGACACCGAAAGCGAAAAACCTCTATGAATTCTGGGGCGACAAGCTCACGAAATCTTTACAGAAAGAAACTGCCAAAGACGAAGTGATCGTGAACCTGGCTTCCAACGAATACGCCAAAGCGATCCAGTGGAAAAAGATCAAAAATCCGGTGATCACGCCGGTTTTCAAAGAATTCAAGAACGGCGAGTACAAAGTCGTGATGATCTTCGCCAAGCACGCCCGCGGAGCCATGGCGCGCTACCTGATCCAAAACGGTCTCCAATCTGCCGAAGACCTCAAAGGCTACAATGTAGACGGCTATTCCTTCGATCCGAAACAGTCGACGGAGAATGAGTGGGTGTTTGTGAGGTAGATCCTTCACCACAAAGGAGAGATTCCGGACGTGCTTTGTGCAGAAAGGGAGCAAAGGGAATGTCGTTTGGAATTGAGCTCTTATCTGTGGATCTAAAATTAACCCTTAACGTCTTTGCTTTCTTAACACATCCGGCTAAGCTCCTAATCTTTGCTCCTTGTGGTGAAAAAAGTTGGAATTTCCGAAAAGAGTGTTACATTTGCCACGTCATTCTACTAACATAGAGGACATTGTTTATACAGAAGGGAGGAGAGACGGACTCTGTGATTCCCTGGCAACCAACTTTAAGTCAGCCCCGGCTGATTGGAAAACCGGTGCCAATTTCCGATCCGCCCAAAAGCGGAGAATATAATAAATGGAACTATGGAACAAGCATTCACGTACATCCAAAGACTGCAGACCGGAAGCAATCCTTCCCGAATGTGTTGTTGCTGTTGTTGATTTTTCCCGAATCAGTCAAGTAATAACATTTTCATTCCCAAAGCATGTCTTTCAATCCTCAATTGACGGAATTTATTCCGCAGGAACAATTTTTACAGCTCGATCAACCGTTTTCGCTTGAAACGGGCAAGACCTTACACAACCCGCGCATCGCGTTTCAGACGTGGGGCGAGCTCAATGCCGACCGCTCGAATGTGGTCTGGGTGTGTCACGCATTAACGGGCAATCACCGCGTTCACGAATGGTGGGACGGTTTGTTCGGACCGGGAAAATACTTCGATCCGAAAGATCGCTTCATCGTTGCGGTGAATGTGCCGGGATCGTGTTACGGAACCACAGGACCNNCTCTATCGCCGGTGGAAAACGGAATTTCGAGTTACACCGATTTTCCGCTGGTGACGGTTCGTGATATGGTGGCTGCGCTGCATGAAGTGCGCCGGTTTTTAGCCATTGAAAAAATCAGCGTGCTGATCGGTGCGTCGCTTGGCGGACAACAAGTACTCGAATGGGCGATCCGTCAGCCGGAATTGTTCGAAGCCATCATTCCGATCGCGACCAACGCACAGCATTCCCCGTTCGGAATTGCCTTCAACGAAGCCCAGCGACTGGCGCTCCAGGCCGATCCTACATTCGCGGCTCATACCCCCGAAGGCGGTCGCAACGGTTTGATCGCCGCGCGCAGTATCGCAATGCTGAGCTATCGTACGTACGAAGGCTACGCGATCACACAGTTCGAAGGAACAAATGAAAAAACCGACGAGTTCCGTGCTTCTTCGTACCAGCAATACCAGGGCGAAAAATTGTCGAAGCGTTTCAATGCTTATAGCTACTGGTATTTGTCGAAAGCCATGGATTCCCACAACATTGCCCGCAATCGCGTTCCGGCGGCAGGGCTGTTACAGCAGCTGAACATTCCGGCGCTGGTTGTCGGGATCGATTCCGACCTGCTGTTCCCGATTTCGGAGCAGCGCTTTCTCGCAGAACATCTTCCACAGGCTGAACTGGCCGTGTTGTCGTCACAATTCGGTCACGACGGCTTCCTGGTGGAATTCGATCAGCTTACAACTGCCATCCGGCAATTTTTTAATAACCCAATAACTAAACAAACGGCAACCGCCGAAACAATCTCAAAAAACTGAACAAATGAAAAATCAATTGACTATAGGCCTTTTCGGATTCGGATGCGTAGGAACCGGGCTTTACGAAGTCCTCAATAAAACCGAGCTGCTTCAAGCGAAGATCAAGCACATCGTGGTGAAAGATCCGACAAAAAAACGCAGCATTTCCGATAGCTTTTTCAGCTACGACGGCGATGTGATCCTGAACGATCCGGAAGTGAACGTGGTCGTGGAGCTGATCNNAGCCGCTTTCGAGATCGTGAAACGCGCGCTGAAATCAGGCAAGCACGTGGTTTCGGCGAATAAAAAACTGATCGCACAGCATTTCGAAGAATTGCTGGCTCTGGCGAAGGAAAACAATGTTTCTTTCCTGTACGAAGCAGCTGTGGGCGGTTCGATTCCGATTATCCGCAACCTCGAGGAATATTACAACAACGATTCGCTTTCGGCGATCAGCGGTATTGTGAACGGTACGACGAATTACATCCTGACCAAAACAGGCGAGGGGCAATCGTTCGACGAAGCGCTGCAAATGGCGCAGGATCTCGGTTTTGCCGAGCTCGATCCGACTTCCGA
>DJFN01000033.1 GCA_002432085.1 Flavobacteriales bacterium UBA5871 | reverse complement strand
ATCGTATACCGTCTGGATGCTCATGGTGGTTTTGAAACCGACTTCGACTTCCGTCTTTTCAGGACCGCAGCCAAACGCTACAAGGGCCACAGCAAGGATGATTCCCAGTTTTTTCATTACTTATTGTCATTCATTAGTCCACGACCGATTTTCGAGATCTTCTTTTCCTTTTCGAGGCGATCGATGGCCTTGTCGAGGATACCGTTGATAAAGCCGTGGCTTTTCGGTGTCGAATAGAATTTCGAAATTTCGATGTATTCGTTCAACGTTACTTTCTTCGGGATGTTGTTGCACACCTGCAATTCCGTAATGGCCATTTTCAGGAGAAGAATGTCCATGCGGGCAATGCGCTCCAGCTCCCAGTTCTGCGTCAGATCGTTGATCAGCGCCAGGTTCTCGGAATCCATCGAAACGGTCTTGCGAAGCAATGTGCGCACGACTTCCTGCTCGTCTTCCTGATCTTTGTAAAGCGGCAGAATTTCCACTTTTCCGTCTTCCGTGACGGTTTTCAGGGTCTTAAGCACCATGCTGCAGGCCAGATCGATGTCGTCCATCCAGTGGATGCTCTTTTCCTCGAAGAAATGGTACAGTATCGGCGAGTTCGCAATATCGTTCTTGAACAGCGCAACGGCAAACTGCATATCTTCTTCCAGCCCTTCCACGCCGTTGTTCATGTGAGTGAAGTAGGTTTCCTCCTCACGCAGCTGCATAAACATCTTGCGGAACATTTCGCGGTGTTCGTCGCCGATCCAGTTCACAGAACGGTCTTCCGACGCGTGACGCAGCACAACCGAGTTTTCGAGCGCTTCGATCACTTTGTTTTGAACGAACTTCAGGTTCGGGTTCAGCTCTTCTGCTGTAGGACGGATTTTCTTCTTGTTCTCTTCGTTCCGGAACTCGGCGATCGCTTTGAGCTCACCGAAGCTCAGCAAGAGGTACAGATAAAGGTCGTAAATCCGGTCAATGGCCGTCATCAGCTCATTTTCGGTTTTCTTCAGATTCTCTTCTTCCGATTGAAAATAAGCATATAAAGCCTGAAGGACTTTAATACGTAAATGTCTTCTGTTCAGCATTATCTATCCCCTCAATTACATTGGAAGTTTAATCTTCCCAACGGACTGAATGCGTTCTTCAGCCATTTTGTTCGCAATCTGGTAAGTAGGTATTTTTTCACTTGCGGAACGCTCCACAATGTTGCTGATAGTCGTGTAGATTTCTTCGGCTTTATTCATCGACCATGCCGGCTGCAGGCTTTTCACTTCGGAATAGCAGTTGATCACTCCGCCTGCATTCAGCGCAAAGTCCGGCGCGTAAATAATGCCTTTGTCCACAACTGCCTGACCGTGAACTTTTTCATTCGCCAGCTGGTTGTTCGCCGCACCGGCAATGATAGAGCACTTCAAACGGCTCAGTGTATCGTCGTTAACGGTAGCTCCAAGCGCACAAGGAGCGTAAATGTCCATATCGATGTCGTAGATCTCGTCGAGGCCGACAACCGTTGCACCGTATTCCGTAGAAACGCGCTGCAAAGTATCCTGGTGAATATCCGTGATGAAAATCTGTGCACCTTCTTTCGCGAGGCTTTTCACAAGGTACTCGCCCACGTGACCAACACCCTGAACGGCGATTTTCTTGCCATTCAATGAATCGGAGCCGAAGCGTGCTTTTGCACAAGCCTTCATTCCTACGTAAACACCGTGAGCGGTTACAGGCGAAGGATCGCCGCTTTTGCCCGGAAGACCAACTACGTGATCGGTTTCCATGTTCACCCACGACATATCTACCGGAGAAATACCCACGTCTTCTGCCGTGATGTACTTTCCGGCAAGAGAGTTCACAAATTTTCCGAAACGACGGAACAGCGCTTCGGATTTCATCGTACGGGAATCGCCGATGATCACCGCTTTTCCACCACCGAGGTTCAGTCCGGAAATAGCGTTTTTGTAGGTCATACCACGCGACAGGCGAAGTACGTCTGTCAGGGCTTCCATTTCATTGTTGTACATCCACATACGGGTTCCGCCAAGTGCAGGTCCCAATACAGTGTTATGAACAGCAATGATTGCTTTTAAGCCGGTGGCGTTGTCGTTGCAGAACAACAATTGCTCGTGGTCGTAAATTCCCATTTGAGCAATAACAGGATTCTCATTCAGGTTCAAATCCTTACTATCTTTTACTTCAAACATGCGCTTGTTTTATATGCCAATTCATCGCGAATGGCTACTTTTACACGGCCTTTGCCGGAGCGCATTCACGGCGCAAAAATAGGAAATTAATCGCATGAAGTCTCTAAGCTATCTGAACAAATATTTTTACAAATACCGGTGGCGGCTATTGCTTGGACTCATCTTCCTGATCATCACGAACGTCTTTGCGGTGAAAATGCCCGTTGTGGTGGGAGAAGCCACGAATGCTTTTCTTAGTTCAGTAAAGGACGGCGATACGTTCGACGCCATCTTCTCAGGCTCTTTACTGTTTGCGGGTTTTTACATCCTGTTATCCATTTGCAAAGGCTTTTTTCTCTTTCTGCAGCGTCAGACGATCATTGTCGCTTCCCGGCTCATCGAGTTCGATCTGAAAAACGAGATCTACGAGAAATACCAGCAGCTCGATTACACGTTCTACAAATCGCAATCGACGGGCGATCTGATGAACCGCATTTCCGAAGACGTTTCGCAGGTGCGCCAGTATCTCGGTCCCGGAATTATGTACACGATCAACCTTGTGGTGCTTTTCCCGCTGGTGAGCTATGAAATGATGTCCATCAGTCCGAAGCTGACGTTATTCTCTCTGCTTCCGCTGCCGATCATGGCCGTGATGATCTATTTCGTTTCGGCCCGGATGAATGCGCTCAGCAAAGGCGTTCAGCAGGAACAATCGCGTTTGAGCACCATCGGACAGGAAACCTTCGCCGGAATGCGCGTGATCAAGGCTTACATCCAGGAACGACAAACCCGCAAGCGCTTTAACGACAGCGCCGAAGTTTACCGGAAGAAAAACATGAAGCTGGTCTTTGTGAACGCGTTGTTTATGCCCACAATCTCATTTCTCATCGGAACAAGCACGCTGCTGAGCATTTACATCGGCGGACTGATCACGTTCGAGCCACTTCCTGAAGCCAGTGTTTTTCAGGGGCAGCCTCTCCCCGCCGGCGCAATTCCTGCAGGGCACATCAGTCCGGGCGACATCGTGAAATTCATCATGTTCATCTACATGCTGACATGGCCATTTGCGAGTGTCGGTTGGGTAACATCGATCATTCAACGCGCCGCAGCTTCTCAGCAGCGCATCAACGAATTCCTGCTCGTACAATCGAAAATCAACAATCCGACGGCAGAACCAAATCCAGCGCTGGAAACGATTCGTTTTGAAAACGTGAGCTTCCACTATCCGGGCTCGACAACGGATGTGCTCAAGAATATTTCGTTCACGATCAATCGCGGTGAAACGATCGGTATTATCGGTCGGACCGGCTGCGGAAAATCGACATTAACGAACCTGCTTCTGCGCCAGGTCGACCCGACTGCTGGGAAAATCACTTACAACGGCAAAGACCTGCGCGAAATCAACCTGCATCAGTACCGCGAAGACAGCAGCGTTGTTCCTCAGGACGTTTTCCTGTTCTCCGACACNNGAATAAACCGGGAAATGAAAGATCAGGCGGCCATCGAACAGGCTGCGAAAGACGCGCACGTTTTGCACAACATCGAAGCGTTTGAAAACGGTTTCGATACGTTACTCGGCGAACGAGGGGTCAACCTGAGCGGCGGACAGAAACAACGCGTGAGTATCGCCAGAGCGCTGATCCGTAAACCGGACCTGCTCGTTCTCGATGATTGTCTTTCAGCGGTAGATACAGAAACAGAAGAAGTTATCCTAAGTAACCTACAGCGTTACAGCAAAGAATACGAAACCACGACATTGATCGTGAGTCACCGTATTTCATCGCTCCGAAACGCCGGAAAAATCCTCGTTATCGACAACGGGACCATCGTTCAATCGGGAAGTCACCAGGAATTGCTGGCACAGGAAGGATTGTATGCGGAGATGTATGAGAAGCAGCTGGCGGAAGACGATCTTGAATAATTATCATCCGCCTTGGGCGGATATCAAGTTTTTTGAAAGAAAAAGCTATTGGCAACCATCAAAACGCCTTAAAATCGCAGCCCTTGATAATTCATAATTGCTAATTGCTAATTCTCTTGTAATGCTCGAATTTATCTTTGATAAAAGTGATGAGCTCCATATCCGTCGCGGTTTTCAGGAAGTTCTCGTCGATCGCCAGGAAGTCGATGAAATTAGAAAATTCTTCGTCTGAAAGATTAATGACGTCGTAAGACACATAGAGCTGCAGTAATTCCTGCAAGACTTGTTTTTGTTCGTCTTCGTGCTCCATCCGTGCGATCTCCCGCTCCTGACGCTCTTTTTTGGAGAAACGCTCATACAAAGCCGTGATCGGACTCTGGAAAGCTTCCAGTCCTGTAATGGTACGCGTTTCCCGCATGGCCAGCGTAGCGCGCTCTTCCTTGATCTGTTGCAAGGTTTTCAGCGGTTTTACAACGAATTCATCCAGCTCGGTTGCTTTGATCATGATTGCATATTCGCAAATGAACTGACAATTGGAATCCGGCACTGCACGAAAACCAACCGGATGATAGCCTTTCACGGAAAGGACAATGGAATCGTTCGGGTTGACGTAGACTGCAAACGAACCGTCCGGCTGCCCGAACACGCCTTTTCCGGTCGTACGGTTGATCACCATCAGGTTGTAAAACGTCTGGTAGCGATTCGTGTCGACCACCGTCCCTTTCACCCATACGCTGGAACATTGCTGTCCGAAAGCGGAAGCAGAACAAAGGAAAAGCAGGATTAACAGTTGTTTCATCAATACGAATATAGCAGGAATGCAGCGTTCCGTTCTTAAAACTCCAAAAAAGCCGTTTTAGTATCGTCTTAGCAATTCCAGTGCCGAATTAACGTGATTACAAATGTTATTAGCAATTAAAGTACATTTGTAACCATATATTATTTACAATTAAACCTATCCATTATACTTAAGTCCCGAACTTGTAATTAAAACCATGGTAGATTTTCCCGTCCGCGAAATATGCCGTACTTTTGCACCATGAAACGAGTGGTTGTCGGGCTCTCCGGCGGTGTGGATTCAAGCGTCAGCGCTTATTTGTTGCAACAGCAAGGTTATGAAGTTATCGGTCTGTTCATGCGGAACTGGCACGATGAATCCGTGACGCTTTCCAACGAATGTCCGTGGATCGACGACTCCAACGACGCCCTGCTCGTAGCGGAAGGTCTTGGCATTCCTTTCCAGGTGCTGGATCTGAGCAAAGAATACAAAGAACGCATCGTCGATTATATGTTCCGCGAATACGAATCTGGTCGTACGCCAAACCCGGACGTACTCTGCAACCGCGAGATCAAATTCGATGTTTTCCTGAAAGCCGCTCTGGAACTGGGCGCCGATTACGTTGCTACCGGTCATTACTGTCGTAAAACGACTTCAGAAGACGGTGTTCACCATTTGCTGGCCGGTGTGGATCCCGGCAAAGACCAGTCTTATTTCCTTTGCCAGCTTTCCCAGGAACAGCTTTCCAAAGCCCTGTTCCCTATCGGCGAGCTGCACAAGCACGAAGTTCGCGCTATTGCCAAGGAAATCGGACTCGTAACGGCCGAGAAAAAAGACTCCCAGGGATTGTGCTTTGTAGGCAAAATCAGCTTGCCGGAATTTCTTCAACAACAACTTCAGGTAAAACACGGTAATGTTGTTGAAATTGAGGAAACTGAAAAACAATTCGATTCTTATCATGCACTCGATAAAACGCCTGAAAATGTCGAATTGCTGAGCACACCATTCGCTTTTCGTCCGGAAATGGGCATAACCGTTGCCGAGCACATCGGAGCGCATTATTACACGATCGGACAGCGTAAAGGACTACACATCGGCGGTCGACCGAATCCTTCTTTTGTCATCGGCATCGATACGGCTGAGAATGTCGTGTATACCGGCCAGAAAGAGGATCATCCGGGATTGAACCGCTGGGCGTTGAAGATCCAGCCGGGCGATATTCATTACGTCAATCCGCTTCACGAGCTCAAAATCGGTGAAAGCAAGCAATACGATGTACGGATTCGTTACCGTCAGTCGTTCAAAAAAGCCCTGCTCATCCGTCGCGATAACGGCTTATACATGCTTTTCGAAGAAATGCAGCGCGGTATTACGCCCGGGCAGTTTGCGGCATGGTATGAGAATGATGAGCTGATCGGTTCGGGGATTATCCAACACTAGATTTTCTCACCACAAAGGATCAAAGGATAATGTCTTGCTTGGTTTGTATAGAAAACAAAGGAACTCCGCTCAGACAACTAAAATTTAGGACCAAAAAAGAAGCCTGAAGTTGAATTTCAGGCTTTTCGATTTATTATAATCGCCTTTGCTTCCTTGAGCAGCATGGTTATCCGTTGTCTTTGCTCCTTTGTGGTGAAGGCATATAAGTCTCAAACGTAAAATCATCGTAGAACGTCACGATTTTCACCACTTTCTTCTCCGCGTCAGCTGCTGACTGGTTGGATTGTGGAATGACGTAAGGCTTCGGTTCCGGCTGTTGCACAGGCTCGGCCTGCAGATTGATGCTTCCCTCTTGCTTCAAATGTTTACCCGTAATCAGCCAGTGCGCCTGTACTTTCGGGAATGCCAGCAGGACTTTCTCCAGGAACTCGAACCCCGGTTTATTGCGTCCGGTAAGGATATGGCTCACATTCGAGCGTTGTACACCGATGCGATCGGCAAAAGCCCCGGCGCTGAGCTGGTGCGACTCGATGATCATCCGAATACGGTCATTGATTTCCATGACACAAATGTAACTATTTCAAATTTACATTTGAAATCATCTTATTTTCACAAATGTATACAACAAAAAAAGCCGCCCGAAACGGACAGCCTTCCCTACTGGTTTATTGTTGCAACTATCAGTTAGCCTGGTAGTTGAAGAATACGGATTTGTTTTTGATTTGCGGCAGTGACGGTCCGAATGTTACGAGGTCCATCAATTGAGCTACTTCCGTGATGGAAAGATTGCTTTTTTGTCCGAGCTCCTTGTGCTTAGCCAATTTGTGCTTTGCGAGTGTTATTGCGTTGTTGATCATCGTTAATTCCATATTGCGTTAAGTTAACCGTGTCATCGTTACAGGCTACTTTACGCCTGATGATCAAACAGGTTACAAAAAGCAACATTTTTTTTTAACTTTTCTTCTCACCGATTGAAACAACACATAAGAAGAAAAACAGTAACCAACTCAATAATAGACTATTGAATAAAAAAATCAACTGAAAAACTTTTGTAACAAATTAAGTGACAGTCAGCTGCAGGTATTCATAAGCTTCCTGGATCTCACGGAATTTGGCTTCCGCTTCCTTGCGAACGTACTCGCTTTCCTGCTGGAATTTATCCGGGTGACACAGCTTCACCAGCTTCCGGTAAGCTTGCTTGATCTGCTGGATGGTCGCCAACGCATCCAGGCCAAGCGTTTCGAGTGCTTTGACTTTTTTGGAAACACTCGTTTCGCGCGGTTCGGCAGCCTGGCGCGATTCTCTTTCATAACGGGATTGCTGCTCACGACTAACGCGCTCATCGAGCCAGTCCTTCCCTACTTCCAGCGATTGAGCAAGAAACACCAGCAAATCGTATTCGCGCGCCTGTATTTTATCGTCATAGAACGCCAGATGGAGCAGAAACGTCAGGAGTTCTTCTTTTTGCGCCGTATTGAGATGCAGGTGAAGCCAATTTCCCAATGATTCCGGCGTAACAGGATTGTCCACCGCTTCTTCGATATAGCTCTTTGTATCAATTTTGATTTCCGGGAAACGCTGACGAAGCCACAGATGCATCGCAGCCATCTTTTTAAAGAACAAAACTTTATCGCAATGCAGGAGCAGAATTGCCGTACAGAGGTAAGCCATCATCTGGTTCATCCGCGTAAATGGCAGATTGGCAGGAAAAATACCCTTCGTCCAATATTTGTATTTGCGTCTATAGCGAATTCTCAGATAAAAAAACCCGACAAAAGCGATCACAAACGGCGCCCACCACCAGAACATGGTCGTTTCATCATCCGAAGCACCGTTTCTTCCTGTATAATGGAATCCGAATTGAAAAAGAAAGAATTTCACTGATTCAGGTTAAGTTTTAGGAACCAATGGATAAATCAGTTTTTCCAGTCCGTTGGCTTTGATTTCGTACATCAATCCCAGTTGCTGACCGAGCTTCCCGGGTGGAAAACCTTTCTGATGGTACCATGACAGGTAAGATTCGGGCAAATGCGCAAGGTAACGTCCTTCGTATTTTCCGTAAGGCATTTTGGTTCGTGCGAGAACCACTAATTCGTGCTGATCAGATGACATAAGCTGGCGTCAGGAATCCCCGAGATCAGGCAATTTTAACCGCCGTTCCGGAAGCAGCTACCATGAGCATTCCGCCACGATCGCCAACCGTTTGAAAATCAAGATCGATTCCAATGACCGCATTCGCACCCAAAGCTGCAGCACGCGATTCCAGCTCGGCCAGCGCCTGCTTCTTCGCTTCGATCAATACTTCTTCGTAAGCATTGGAACGTCCGCCGAAAAAGTCGCGGAAACCGGCAAAAATATCACGAATCACATTGGCGCCAAGGATCACTTCAGCGGAAACAATGCCGATGTAGCTTTCAATTTTCTGATCCTGAAGCATGTGTGTAGTTGTCATCAACATGGCTGTCATTTTAAAAGCAAGGTTACGAAAAAAGCAGGAGTCCAGGAAATGCCGTTTCTTTTTTAAGGTTTCGCCAAATTAATTTCGGTCATCCGCCTAAAAAGCTTACTTTAGACAGTCAAATACCCTGGTAACTAACGCACCTGCACCGTTCACTCAAGCGGGTCGAACCTTACGAACTTTTGTGCGTCTGTTAACAGGATAGATTAAAAATTACTAAGTGTATGAAGAAACTCCTCGCGGGCAGTTTGCTGCTGTTTCCGTTATCCCTGTTTGCCCAGGAACCGGAACAAACCGACTCGACATCGAGCGAAACCATTGAAACGACTGAAGAATTCTACGAATCCAATGAGCCCTGGCTTTCGGGATCGTTCAAAGCCACACGCATCATCAACGGCCACGCCGCACAAACGCTTAACAAAGGCGAGCTGGAATTCCGTATCGAACACCGTTTCGGTGATCTGGCCGGCAGCAACGGCGGCGTTCATCAATGGTTCGGACTCGACAATTCGTCCGATATCCGCATCGCATTGGAATATGGTATTACCGACAAGCTGATGATTGGCGTCGGCCGCAGCAAAGGAACCGGTCGCCCCTATCGCTCACTGCTCGACGGGCTGGCCAAGTACCAGCTGATGGATGAAAAAACCGGCGCACCGCTTTCCCTTACGCTGATGGGCATGACGACCTACACGTATATGAAAGCATCGCCGAATATCTACGATGTAGCGCATTTCCCGAAACAGGAGCACCGTTTTGCCTATGCAACACAGCTGACTATTTCACGTCAGATCACCAAACGACTCAGCGCCTGCCTGATGCCGGCATTCGTTTACCGCAATTATGTTCCGGCAGATGACGTCAATGCTTTATTCGCACTCGGCGGCGCACTGAAATTCGGCGTTTTCAAGCAAATGGGACTGATCGTGGAATACTATCATGCTTTTCATGACAGCGATCTGCGCACTCAGAATACCCAGAGCCTCGGCGTTGGTGTGGAATGGATCACGTTCGGACACACATTCACCGTTAACCTGACAAATTCCCGCGGTTTCGGCGAAACGCAATTCATTCCTTACACTTACGAGGATTGGCTCAAAGGACAATTCCGTCTTGGATTTACCATTACACGCATTTTTACACGCAGCTGATCATGAAACAGATACTTTTTGCATTCGCAGCAGGACTGGCATTCACAGCCTGCACCAAGGATAAGGCCAAGCCTATGCCTCCCATTCCAAGCGAACCGGTTTCGTTCAGTCAGCAGATCGCGCCGCTGATCAATGCCAATTGTGCTACCAGCGGCTGTCACGACGCAGGAACGGCCAGCTCCGGCTACAACCTCACATCGCATGAATTGATTTCCGACGCAGCCCAGGATATGCTGAACGCNNACGCTATGCGCGGCGAGAACGGCTTTACGCCCATGCCGTTCGGACAGGCTCCACTTCCCGATTCATCGATCCATCAATTTGAGGCATGGATTCTGCAAGGAAAGCAAAACAATTAGAACAGAATTAAGCTAAAAACGAAAAAAGAACGTCATGAAACGACTCACATATCCGCTTCTCGCAGGCATTTTATTGCTCTCCTCTGCCTTTATGAGCATCACTTCCCAGGAATGGAAAATCGGCAGCGACCATTCGATCAAATTCACCAGCAAAGACCCAACAGGTATCTTTTCTTCTTTCAAAGGAACGATCAACTTTGATCCGGCTGATCTGTCGACCGCTAAATTCGATCTGACCATCGACGTGAACTCCATCAACATGGGGAACGGCATGAAGAACAAAAAAGCCCTGACAGACGAATGGTTCAACGAGCCGAAATACAAGACCATCACCTACGTTTCGTCCAAAGTGGAAAAATCAGGCGAAAATTACAAGATCACCGGAAATCTGAAAATCAAAGGCATCAGTAAGCAATACGTGATCCCGGTGAAATTCACTCAAAGTGGCACGGGCGGCAAATTCACCGGCACGTTCAACGTGAGCCGCAAGGATTTTGGTGTCGGAAAACCATCGGATGTCGTTCCTGACATCATGAAAGTGGATTTTTCAGTCCCTGTGACGAAGAAATAAGTCTTTCTTAAGGAAAGTTTCTTTGGTTGCCAGTAAAGAAATGAATACATTGAACCTGTTATCATTTAACTGATACGTATGTTCAAGTACTGTTTTTTCCTGGGAGTTTCATCATCCGTGCTGTCGTCAATCGGAGCCGTTTCCTACGCGTATTTCTACAACGACAACCTGTTCGATTATTCGAAGATCCTGAACTATACGTCGATAGCAGCAGCCTGCACGTTTGTTTGTATCTTCGCCTGCGTTGCGTTCTGGGCTGCTTCGATGGTCCTGAAATCCCGCGCGGAATTCATCTTTAACCTGTTGTTTGCCTTCGGCAGCATGGGCAGCATTTTCTACCCGATCAATTCGAATATTCCGGAAGATTCGTTCGGCTATTTCGCGGTGTATGCGATACCGTTGCATTTCTTCCCGGTGCTTGCGTGGTTTGTGTTGAAACCGTTGTTTTTCAGGGCGAAATTAAAAGAGGCATAGAATACGCGATGCCCATGGTAGATTTTACCACAAAAGGCACAAAGATCGGGACGTGCCAGCGTAGTTGAAAGCGTCATTCGCCTTCAGCGAATTGACTACACAAAAGAGGTTTATGATTAAGATACGTATGTATCAATAAAACCGTGGTCGCAATATCTTCGCCTACCGCCGGGATGCTTCGAACCACACCTAGCCCCTAAAGCTTTTGTGCCTTTTGTGGTGAAAAGCTATTGAACCGGAATGCGCTCCAGTGTCAGCAACAAGAATTTCCAGAATTTCTGAACGGATGAGATCTGCACACATTCGTCGGGCGAATGGGCTCCACGGATGTTTGGTCCGAAGGATATCATGTCCATTCCCGGAAATTGCTTGCCGAGGATTCCGCATTCGAGGCCAGCGTGACAAGCTTTGATCTGTGGCTCGCCGTTGAATGTCGAGCGGTAAAGCTCTGCCATCAAGTGAACGATCTCTGAATTCGGGTTCGGTTCCCAGCCTGGATATTCGCCATTCTGAACAACCGCAGCACCGACGCTTTCGAAGGCTGTACGTACCGCATTTGCCACATCTGCTTTGGTCGATTCAACTGAGCTGCGCTGCAGGGACTGTGTCGTAAATCTGCCGTCTTTCAACGTTACTCTCGCCAGGCTGGAAGAAGCTTCCACCAATCCTGCAATCGCCGGGCTCATGCGGAAAACGCCGTTTGCCACCGAATAAACAGATTGCATAATACGTTCTGCATCAGAATGTGTAACTGCTTTTCCTTCATGCGAAGCTTCAGTTACAGTGAGCTTAAATTCTTTTTCGATAGTGGCGTATTCAGCCTGCAATTGCGTGTTCACCTGATCCACAGCACCGAGGAACATCGCTTTTTCTTCTTTCGGAACGGCTACCAATGCCGTTGATTCACGCGGAATGGCATTTCTAAGGCTTCCACCGTCGAGTGCGATCAAACGCAGGTCTACTAGTGAAACAGCATGGTAGAGCAAACGGTTCATCCATTTATTGGCGTTTCCGCGTCCGAGGTTGATATCCATGCCGGAATGTCCGCCGAGCAAGCCGCGCAATTGAATTTCAAACGCCACAAAATCCGCCGGAATGGGCTCGTAAGCCACTTCCATCGTAGTATTGGTATCGATACCGCCGGCACAACCGATCGACAATTCGTCGTCGTCTTCCGTGTCGAGATTCAGCAAGATAGCGCCTGTGATATTCTTCGGATCGACCTGCATGGCGCCTGTCATTCCGGTTTCTTCGTCGATGGTAAACAGCGCTTCGATCGCCGGGTGCGGAATATCTGTAGAAGCGAGCACAGCCATAATCGCCGCAACACCGATACCGTTGTCAGCACCGAGTGTTGTGCCTTTAGCTCTCACCCAGTCGCCGTCGACCAGCATTTCGATTCCCTGGTTGTCGAAATCGAATACCGTGTCGGCATTTTTCTGATGAACCATGTCGAGGTGCGACTGCATCACGATCGTCTTCCGGTTTTCCATGCCTGGAGTTGCCGGTTTCTTGATGATCACGTTCCCGATGCGGTCTTCGATCGTTTCCAGTCCGAGCTGCTTACCGAAATCCAGCATAAACCGGATCACGCGCTCTTCTTTTTTGGATGGACGTGGCACCGCGTTCAGATCGGCGAAATGGTTCCACAATGCTTTAGGCTCAAGGTTTCTTACTTCCATAGTTCTTTGGTTAGACATCAAGATGTCAGGATATCAGGACAGGTCTTAAAATCCTGATATCTTGTAGTCCTAACGTCCTTTATTTATAATACGTTCAATGTATAATTTCTCGACTTTTTCCCTCGCCCACGGCGTTTTCCGCAGGAATTTCAGACTCGATTTCACGCTGGGATCTTTCAAAAAGCAATTGATCGGGATCAGATGCCCGAGATGTTCCCAGCCGAATTCGTTTTCGAGCTGCTTCACAATGCGCTCCAGCGTGATGCCGTGTAGAGGATCGTTCGACATTATTTCACCAGCTTGCGGTACTTGATACGTTTCGGACCGGCATCGCCCAGGCGCTTGCGCTTGTTCTCTTCGTAATCCGAGTAGGTTCCTTCGAACCAAACCACCTGTGAATCACCTTCGAACGCCAGGATATGTGTACAGATACGATCGAGGAACCAGCGGTCGTGGCTGATCACTACTGCACAGCCTGCAAAGCTTTCGATTCCTTCTTCCAGTGCACGTAGCGTGTTGATATCGATATCGTTGGTAGGCTCATCGAGGAGCAATACGTTCGCTTCGGTCATCAAAGTCATCGCCAGGTGCAAACGGTTGCGCTCACCACCGGACAACACTCCTACTTTCTTACTCTGGTCCGAACCGGCGAAGTTGAATTTCGACAGGTAAGCACGCGTGTTGATTTTCTGGTTACCGATTTCGATGAAATCGTTTCCGCCGCCTACAACGTCAAACACCGATTTCTCCGGATCGATGTCTTTGTGGGTTTGGTCCACGTAACCTATTTTCACCGTTTCGCCGATGGAGAATGTTCCGCTATCCGGCTGCAGCTCTTCCATGATCATTTTGAAAATGGTCGTTTTACCGGCACCGTTCGGTCCGATGATTCCAACGATTCCGGCAGGCGGCAGGGAGAAATTCAGATCGTCGTAGAGCAGCTTGTCTCCGAATGCTTTCATCACGTGGTTCGCATCGATTACGTTGTTCCCCAGGCGCGGACCGTTCGGAATCGGAATATCCAGCTTTGTTTCTTTTTCTTTCTGGTCTTCCGCCATCATTTTATCGTAGTTGGCAATACGCGCTTTGTT
Source organism: Flavobacteriales bacterium UBA5871 (assembly GCA_002432085.1). Lineage (GTDB taxonomy): Bacteria > Bacteroidota > Bacteroidia > Flavobacteriales_D > Crocinitomicaceae > Fluviicola. The sequence continues at coordinate 4,959 of DJFN01000033.1, read as the reverse complement.
CTTAGCGTGACGGCCTTTCGGGTTCATGCGGACCCATTCGAGCTCGCGTGCCAGTGTTTTCTGACGACGGGATTCCTGCTTTTCTTCTTCTTTCAGTCGGTTTCCTTTCTGCTCAAGCCAGGAAGTATAGTTTCCTTTCCACGGAATACCTTCTCCGCGATCGAGCTCGAGGATCCAGCCCGCAACGTTGTCGAGGAAGTAACGGTCGTGGGTCACGGCGATCACCGTTCCTTTGTATTGCTGCAAGTGCTGCTCCAGCCAATCGATGGATTCCGCATCCAGGTGGTTGGTCGGCTCATCGAGCAGAAGAATGTCCGGCGTTTTCAAGAGCAAGCGGCACAGGGCCACACGGCGCTTTTCACCTCCCGAAAGCGTTTCGATCAGCTGATCATCCGGCGGACAACGCAAAGCGTCCATCGCTCGATCGAGCTTTTGGTCCAGCTCCCAGGCATCGAGCGCGTCGATTTTATCCTGTACAGTTCCCTGGCGGGCGATCAGCTTATCCATTTTATCCGGATCGTTCAGGACTTCTTCATCCATAAACATATTGTTGATCTCCTCGTATTCTTTCAGAACATCGACCGTTTCCTGGGCGCCTTCCATCACGATTTCCTTCACCGTTTTCTTCGGATCGAGTTCCGGCTCCTGCGGCAGGTAACCAACGGTATAGCCATCAGCGAAAACGACATCTCCCTGGTAGGACTGGTCCAGCCCGGCGATGATCTTCATAACGGTCGATTTTCCGGAACCATTCAAACCGATGATGCCGATCTTGGCGCCATAATAGAATGAGAGGTAAATATCCTTGATTATCTGTTTTCCCTGTGGCGTTACTTTCGACACACCGACCATGGAAAAAATGATCTTTTTATCTTCTGACATAGTTTCGTGTAATTGCTGACAAAGATAGTCTTGCAATTCATAATTCACAATGCAGAATTCATAATTGGTTGGATGGTCTCCGGTCTCCAGTCTATGGTCTTCAGTCTACGGTCGGTGGTGGAGCCGCAGAAGGAACTACGAGTGACAGTAAAGAGTAACCCGGGATATCTATGGAATATCTGTGGGATATCTCCGGGACATCTACGGGATATCAACGGGATATTACACAGGCCCGACGAACAGCTTCCACGCCCAGTTTCCGAACATGAGTATGGCGGAAAAAGCGAAAAGACGTACAATCCACGCAGGACCTGTTTTGATAGGCCGCAGCAGATGAACGATCGTTAAGATCACAACCGCCATTAAAGGCAATAACGCCGGGAATACGAGGATACTTTCCCAGATGTGACCGTGAAGCAGCTCTTCAAAAGCCCGCTGAGCGCCGCAGGAAGGACATTCGATGCCAACGTTTTCTTTCCAGGAACAGGTCAGCATGGCGAAAATTGAATCAACGGAAGCCGCCGTTAACGCCGATGGTGATGAAAACGATCATGAAAAGCATGAACAAACCGGAGAGGATCGTTCCGATCATTGCGCAGATAAAACCTGCTCGCGAATTTTTATACGATGCTTCGAATTTTGTCGGGTCGGCCTGGTACATTCGCTTGTCTTTTCCGTGGAGAGCCAATGCAATAATGCCGCAGATCAATCCGGGAACACCATAGAATATACAACCGACAATGGAAATGATTCCTAAGACCAGTACGGCTGTCGCATTTGGCAACGCACCTGGTGCATTGGAATTTCGATTACCGGTATCGAGCAGATCGTTCATAAGTAAGATTTGAGGGCAAATATATTGATTTCGGGCCTTTTGAGAATTATGAATTATCAAGTATCAATTATGAAGTCAGTCGTCTTGAAATTTTAAATCCTAAAATCCTGACGTCCTGAAATCTTAATATCCTGAAATCCTTAGATGTCAAGCCGGTTTTTTCCAGCGCATCGAAGGCAGATTGATCGCGTACAAGGCTATGAATCCGATCGGGACGACATTTGCGAGGATCGTAAAGATGAGTGATGCTCCCTGAATGCCATCCAGCGCTATGGCTGTGTAAAAGGAAAAGACAATGGGAGTCAGCTGACCAATGGTGTAAATAACGAATCCCCAGCGGTTGAGCATCCACATGAAGCCTGCGCCAATTGCACAGAAAACCGGCGGCAGTAGTTGAAGCAGGTACCACGGAATGTGATTTTCGGGACGCATTTGCCGAACGAACGAAACGTGGCGTGCCTCGTCCCGTTGGTTGAACATCGCGTAAAACGCCCAGAAGAGCAGGAAAGCACAGTAAATCCAGGTCAGGATGCACAGAACCGTCAGAAAAGCGGAACGTTTTCTTATCGGGTTGACTTCCAGCTCATCGACTGTATCGAACTCGTCCATTACCAGCGCAGAATTTTCCAGTTCAACAGATAAAGTCCGATGAATAATACCTGCATAGCTCCGTAACCGAGCATGATCAGCGACTTCGGGTATTCAATCGGGATGACAACAATGAAAATATAGGCGATGAACGCCGCCGGAACAACTTGTCCGAGGACGTAGATAAACACACCGATGCGACGCATGCGCCAGATGAACACCGAACCGATGAAGCTCAGGAACGACGCGGCAATGCTCACTTTCATCAACAGGTATTCGAGCCGGCCTTCCTCGAAATGGTAAACCGAGCGTTCGATATCGTCGACTTTATTGATATAGAGCGTATAGTACAAGATCGTGATCCAGCTTCCGACAAAGGTCAGGATGCAGAGAATCGTCAGGAAAATCGTTCGGTCGTATTCCTTTTTCTTTGTGCCGAACTGATCGACTACGTCAAATTCATTCATGGCGGCAGGCTGGTTGGATTAGCGCATGTGTTTGAGGTTCAATCCGTACATGATCACGAAACCCACGGAAAAGATAGCCGCGAAGATCGCACCGATAACCATGGCAAAGCCCATGAACGGAATATCTTTCATTGCACTGTACATTCCGAAAAGCGTAAAGAACGGAGGAATTTGTCCGGCAACATAGATGAAAAAACCCGATTTGCGCAATTTCCACATGAGTAACGCACCTGCTAATCCAAGAATTGCGCTTCCGAGCCCGAGGTAATTTCCCAGGATCGTCCATTTATGGATATCCACAGCATTTTCGGCTATTGCGTCAATGAAAACATTGGACTGGCCCATAGCCGCCTGCGCTTTTTCCATTTCGGAGGTCATTTCCTCCACGGTTTTCTGAGCGGCCAGACCATAAACAGACGAAAGCAGGGAAAATCCGCTTCCTACAAAAGTCAGAATACACAAAACGGTGAGAAAAACAGGACGTTTCTTTGGTCCCTGATTCAGATCAAACGTGCTATCTACGATTTCAGACATAATTTCCTTGTTTTAAGAAGTTCTGATTATCGGATCATTTCTCCCGACTCCATCGCCATCAGGAAGAAGATCGCGAAGATCCAGTAAATGAGGTAAATGACAGAAAGGCACAGACCGATGATTCCGGTTACGAGTCCACCGGTTGTCATGCCTTTTGTTGAAGCAAAATCCGGGTTTTCAGCAATAAGACGTTTCGACTGATTAGCGAAAACGATTGCCAGGATGCCTAATACGGTTCCTACAATCGGCACCCAGGAAAGCACGATGGAGATAATTCCCATCACGAGGGCAAGCACTGCTTTGGAATTGGATTGTTGAGTTGACATAAGCGTTGTATTTTCTCTAAAATTAAAAAACCCCGGCAATACACCGGGGTTTTATGATGCAACTTGTGCAGATTATCTCATTGCTTTCAGGTTCACTCCGTACATTACGATGAACGCTACAGTGAAGATGATTCCCATTACGTTCAAACCAGCACCAAGCACCATATCTACGATGATACCAGCGACAGCAGCAACTGTGTAAATATAGAATCCGCTTTTTTGCAGTTTCCACATTTTGATTACACCTACCAAAGAAGTAATAATCAAAGCAGCAGCTACACCAAGGTAAGCCCAGATGTTTCCTACAGCTGATTCTACTTCAGCACCAGCGTTCTCTGCTGCTGCTACACCAGCTGTAGCGGCACCAGCCAATACAGTACCAAGAAGTAACATGATGATGCTAATACCCGCAGCGATAAAGCTAAGGATGCAAAGTACAGTCAAAAAGGTTGGCCTTTTGTTTTCTACTGCTACATTGTCTAATGTTTCTGACATAATATTAAGTTTTGAGTTACGGTAACGAATATAGTATCAATTTTTAATGGTTGACAATTTTTGTTAAAAAAGAGTCGGATTTTTTAATAACATTCTATTGTTACTTGTCGCTCACCAGATACTACCTTTGAATCAACATCGGCGGCCTGTTCGGCGCATAATTATAAAATCCCGTATCTTTCCGTCAGCTAAACCCGTGAAAATGAAATACGCTGCCATGTTCCTGTTACTTTTCGCTTTTTCGGCCTCCTGTAAGAAGAAAGGACTCGAATACACGATCGAAGGTGTTGTGACGGATGAAACCTTTAATACGCCCGGAAGCGGCATGCTGGTGGAATTGTACGAAACTCCGGCCGGCGGCGAAAAGCAGTTGAAGTCTTCCATGGTGACAGGTTCCGACGGGAAATTTTCTTTTAAGGTGAAGCGCGAGAAGATCGAAGCCTATGAGCTGGTCTATTCGAAGAACCTGTATTTCGGAAAATCGACTTCTTTTAATCTGGGTAATCTCAGTACGAAGGAACCGAATGTGTTCAACAGCTCGCTGATCGCCAAATCATGGGTACGCATGATCTTCCACAACCCGGATGACGATCAGGACCTGAAAGTGATCCGTACAAACGGTATAACGGGCTGTTCAGAATGCTGCACCTGGACGGAAATGTATTTCTACGGTACAACCGACTCAACGGTTTACTGCATCAATAACGGAAATACGGAATACAGCTACCACTGGTATTTGCTGGGCACTCAATCCCACGATGAGCAATCGGTGATTACCGTGCCGTTCGATACGACAGACATTGTCTTTAATTATTAATTAGCAATTATGAAT
>DJFN01000247.1:2508-4607 GCA_002432085.1 Flavobacteriales bacterium UBA5871 | reverse complement strand
ATGTAATCCGAAGGCAGGGTGATGCTCACGTTGTAATCGGCATATTCGCTGTAGAATTCGCCCATATCGAGGTAAGGAAATTCGTGCCAGCCGTCTTCATCAAATACAGCCGGTTTCGGATACCACTGACAAGCCATGAATTCGCCGTCGGCATAGCCTGAACGGGAGAAATAAGGCGGCAGCTTCACCTTGAAAGGCGTGGTGATCGTGATCGATTCTCCCGGAGCCAGCGGCGTGTTCAACACTACTTTGATGACATCGATGTAATCCGGATTGGAATGCGGCTCTGTTTTAACCGACTGATCGTTCACTTTAAAATCCAGGCCTTCGATCCAGCCGGCAGCGAACTGTTCTGCTTTTTTGGAGCGCGATTTATCGTTCTTGATCTGCTTCATCAGCGTGGTCGACGCGTTTTTATAAGCGTTCGGCCAGATGNNTGCCTGGTCGCTGAAAGCTGTTTTATCATTCCTGTAAGCGTTCGGCCAGATGTGGAACCAGATAAAATCCAGCGTGGAATTCGAGTTGTTCTTGTAAACAATGGTCTCAAATCCGGTAATGGAATTTTCGACGTCGTTCAGCTCTGCCTTGATGTCGTAACGCAGCTCTTGTTGCCAGTAGGCATCCTGTGCGAATACGTGTATGCAGATGATAAAGGAGGTAATCAGCGAAATGAACTTCATAAGCTTTTTATTGATGGTTAAAGTAAGCGCAATAGATTGAATTCGTTACAGCCGCAAAAATAGCAAAAAGCTTTGCCAACGGTTCAACTGAGCAAATGCGTCATTAAATCCCCGATTCGTTTCACCTTCGTTTCTTCGGCTTTGGCGTCGTAGATCCATTCCACCGTGCGTTTTTGCTCGCTTTCGGAAAGCTGCTGGAAACGTTCGTAAGCCAGCGGTTCCATTTGCAGGCAGTCGATCAGCTCCTGCGGAACGCCATACGGTGTGTAATCGGGAAACAGCTTCACGAAAACCGTTTCACCTGCTTCCTTTTTCAGCACTTTGCGAATGGAAGCTTTCACCGGTAAAAACAAGCTGCCGCCTTTGATCGGCATCAGGCGAATTTGGCCGAGATCGTAATCGTCGATAAAACCGGTTACTTTCAGCCAGCCGAACGGAACACCGGGATTTTTCAGCTCGGCAGGAAGCATCACGAACGTCCAGCCGCCTTTGCCTTCCATACGCTGCATCAGGAACGTGCCTTCGATAAACGGTTCCGTGTTATTCATGGGATCAAATCTACCGGTTTTCAGTCAGTTGACCGGAGCGCTTTCGAGGAAAAATGCCGAAAGAATTGCAGATCCAAAGAAAATACCTATATTTGCACCATCGATTTTTACACAAATACAGAACGAGGGGACGAAAGTCCCCTCTTTTTATCTTACATGATTACAAAAAAACGCATAACGGAACTGGCGGAAGAACGCATGAAGGAGCGCGATAACGGCTTGTTCATCGTCGATCTGACCATCAGCGCGAAGAACGTGATCCGCCTGGAGCTTGATAAGCACAGCGGCGGTGTGACGGTTGAAGACTGCGTATCCGTTTCGCGCAACATCGAGCACAACCTCGACCGCGAGTCGGAGGACTTCGAGCTGCATGTTTCTTCTGCAGGGCTCGACAAGCCGTTGCGCGTACACGCACAATATGTAAAAAACACCGGGCGCGACCTGGATATCCTGTTGAAATCCGGCGAAAAACATACCGGAACACTGACCGATGTAACTGAAAGCGGAATCGTGGTAACCCACACCGAAAAGCAGACCATCGAGGGGAAAAAGAAAAAAGAGATCGTTGAAATCACGCGTGAGCTGTCGTTCGACGAGATCGCTGAAGCAAAAATTGTTATTTCATTTAAATAAATAGACTATGAATAGCCTGGAACTGGTAGATTCGTTTTCGGAGTTTAAAGAGCTCAAAAGCATCGACAAACAGACGATGCAGCACGTGCTGGAGGACGTTTTCCGCGCGATGCTGAAAAAGAAATTCAATACCGACGAGCACATCGACGTGATCGTGAACATCGATAAAGGTGACGTTCAGATCTTCGTAAACAAAGAAGTCGTAGCCGATGGCGAAGTGGAAGATCCGAACACGGAA
>DJFN01000247.1:0-2415 GCA_002432085.1 Flavobacteriales bacterium UBA5871 | reverse complement strand
ATACAAAGAGCGTATCGGTGAGATCGTTACGGGTGAAGTTTACCAGGTCTGGAAGAAAGAAGTGATGATCCTCGACGACGAAAACAACGAGCTCATCCTGCCGAAATCCGAGCAGATCCCTTCCGACTACTTCAAGAAAGGCGAAGCGATCCGCGCGGTGGTTTCCAAAGTGGACATGCGCAACAGCAGCCCGGTAATCATCCTTTCCCGCATTGCGCCGGAATTCCTCGAGCGTCTGTTCGAGCTGGAAGTGCCGGAAGTATTCGACGGACTCATCACCATCAAGCGTATCGTTCGCGAACCGGGAGAAAGAGCGAAGGTTGCCGTAGAATCCTACGATGACCGTATCGATCCGGTTGGAGCCTGCGTTGGTATGAAAGGTTCACGTATTCACGGAATCGTTCGCGAATTGCGCAACGAGAACATCGACGTGATCAACTTCACCAACAACCCGCAGCTGCTCATCCAGCGTTCCCTTTCGCCGGCTAAGATCACGACGATTGAGATCGACGAAGAGAACAAGCGTGCAAGCGTATTCCTCAAGCCGGACCAGGTTTCCCTGGCGATCGGTAAAGGAGGTTACAATATCCGCCTGGCAGGTAAGCTGACAGGATATGAAATCGATGTCTTCCGCGATGGCGAAGCTGACTCTGAAGATGTTGATCTCGAAGAATTTGCAGATGAAATCGACGGATGGATCCTCGATGAGCTGAAAGCAGTTGGCTGCGATACGGCTAAATCGGTTCTGGAACTCTCTGTTGAAGAACTCGTTCAACGTACAGATCTCGAAGAAGAAACGGTTCAGGAAGTACTTAAAATCCTGCGTTCCGAATTCGAATAATAAATGTTAACCCGAAACTGTTTGACCTCGTTTTAACCGAGGTTAAACAGTTTCTGACTATCTTTGGTCACGAAAACCAGTCCACAACACTGGATTAAAAAAAAAGGAGCACATCTTTATGGCCGGTAAAGCACTAAGATTAGGCAAAGCAGCAGGAGAATTGAACGTAGGTATGTCTACGATCGTCGACTTTTTAGCGTCGAAAGGCATTTCTATTGATCCGAACCCGAATTCCAAACTGGAACCGGAACAGTTCGAGCTTCTCCGTACTCAGTTTGCTGCGGACCAGAACCTGAAGGAACAATCGAAAATGTCGGCGGTGAAGCGTGAAAAACGCGAAACCATCACCCTGCGCGACGTAAAACCGGGCGAATCTGCCGTAGCCGATGAAGAAGACTTCGATGATCGCGCAATCGAGCGCATCAAGTCACAACCGGTTGCAGCACCGAAACCGGAAGAGAAGCCGGCAGCAGAGCCAGCTGCAGAAAAACCAGCGGCACAGGCTGAACCGGAAACAGCTCCCGAAACAGGCGGAATTCAAGTGATCGGCAAAATCGATCTCGATAAGCTGAACACGCGTACCCGTCCTGACAAACGCAAAAAAGAAGACGGCCCGATCGATAAATCCGATTACCCGAAACAAGCGACTGAAGAACCGGCACCGGCCGCTGCACCAGCTGCAGAAGCCAAACCGGAATCGGATACCAAAGAGCCGGAAGCAAAAGAAGAGGTGGAAACCATCCGTGTGGAAACCAGGAAGCTTACCGGTCCTACCGTTCTCGGAAGAATCGAATTGCCGGTTGAAAAACCGAAATCCGTTGGTTCGTCCCGTCCGGGCGACGACCGCAAGAAACGCAAGCGCATCAAGACACAGCCTGAGAAACCGGCAGCCGGAGCTACAGGTGGTCCCGGTGGAGGTCAGAACCGTCCAGGTGGTGGAAACCGTCCGGGAGGCGGTGGTGGCTTCTCCAAGTCGCGTTTCGACAAGCCGGCCGTTTCCGAGCAGGATATCCAGAAAGAAATCAAAGACACGCTCGCCCGATTGTCTTCCTCAGGAGGAAAATCCAAGAGCTCCAAAAACCGTCGCGCCAAGCGTGACCAGTTTGCAAGCCGTCGTGAGCAGGAAATGCTCGAGGCAGAATTGCAGGAAAAAGTACTCAAGCTGACGGAATTCGTAACGGTTTCCGAGTTGGCAAGCATGATGAACGTTTCCCCGACACAGGTCATTTCGGCGTGTATGTCGCTCGGGATTTTCGCGTCCATCAACCAGCGCCTCGATGCTGAGACGATCCAGATCGTAGCCGAAGAATTCGGATTCGAAACGGAATTCGTTTCCGCCGACGTGCAGGAAGCCATTCCGGAAGTCGAAGACCGCGAAGCAGACCTGATCGCACGTCCGCCGATCATCACGGTGATGGGACACGTCGACCACGGTAAGACCTCGTTGCTCGATAAGATCCGTAATGCGAACGTGACCGAAGGCGAAGCCGGGGGAATCACGCAGCACATCGGAGCTTACTCGGTGACGCTGAAGGACGGACGCAAAATGACGTTCCTCGATACGCCGGGTCACG
>DJFN01000070.1 GCA_002432085.1 Flavobacteriales bacterium UBA5871 | reverse complement strand
AGCTTTTTCTTTTTCCATTCCTCCGGCAACGAGGTCGGCGATCGCGTCTTCGATGTTCTGTCCGGCGCGGTAAACAGCCGATTCCAGCACGAACGTACGAATAGCCTGCTCGGCCAGCTTGTAGCGGATTGCTCCGTATTTGGAGATAGCTCTTCCGAATTGCTCACGCTCGTTGGCATAGATCACCGAATCGGTAATGGATTGCTTGCAACCGCCCAATACGCCGGCTGCGAGCTTGATACGCCCGATATTGAGAATATTCAAAGCGATCTTGAACCCGTTTTCACGCTCGGAAAGCAGGTTTTCTGCCGGAACTTTGACGTTGTTGAAGAAAACCTGTCGTGTAGAAGAGCCTTTGATCCCCATTTTTTTCTCTTCAGGATTCAGGCTGATTCCCTCGCTTTTAGCTTCCACGAGGAAAGCGCTCAGGTTTTTGTCGTCGCCGATTTTGGCGAAAACAGTAAAGAAGTCTGCAAAACCGCCGTTCGTGATCCACATTTTCTGACCGTTCAGAACGTAATGCGATCCGTCTTCGGAAAGAATGGCTTTCGTCTGGCCTGAATTGGCATCCGAGCCGGACGCGGGCTCTGTGAGGCAATACGCCGCTTTCCATTCCCCAGAGGCGAGTTTCGGAATGTATTTCTGTTTCTGTTCTTCGTTGCCGTAATAAAGCAATGGCAACGTTCCGATTCCGGTATGGGCGCCGTAAGCAACGGAAAACGAATGTCCTTTTCCAAGGTGTTCGGTCGCCAGCAGCGATGTTTTGAAGTCCGTTCCCATCCCGCCGTAAGCTTCCGGAACGGACATGCCGAGCATTCCGAGCTCACCGGCTTTATTGAGCAGCGAAGGCATGAGACCTTCCTCCATTTTATCGATGCGTTCGAGAACAGGTGTGATTTCCTGTTGAATGAAATCGTCGCAGGTCTGGGCAATCATTTGCTGTTCTTCCGACCATTCTTCGGGAGTGAAAACTTCGTTATGGTGAACATCGCGGATGATGAATTCGCCACCTTTTATTGCTTTTGACATAAGTGTTCGTGTTATCGTATCAATGTTTTCGAAAGATAACAAGCAATTATTTATTATGCAAGCATAATAATATTAAAAAAGCTGAAAGTGCAAAGCGCGATCGCGATCAATCCTGCGGTTCCATGAGCCACTTGTTGTTCAGGAGCTCGTAATCGGTAAGTGTTTTAAGGAATGCGATCAATTGCAATTTTTCGGAGCTGGTCAATGGAATGCCGGTTTGTAACGCCGGATCGAGTGTAGCCGATTGCTGAACGCCGGAGCTGTAATGGTCCAATACCTGGTTCAGCGTGAAGAAGCGTCCGTCGTGCATATATGGATACGTGAGCTCGACATTGCGCAGCGTCGGCACTTTGAATTTTCCTTCATCGGAAGTCTGTTGTGTGATTAACGCGCGACCGAGATCGTCAAATGTTGCGTCGAGTCCGTTGTTGCGGAAGCTATAATCGGTGAACAGCGGCTCGGTATGACACTGGCTGCATTTCTGAACGAACAGATCGTAGCCTTGCTGCTCGGTTTGGGTGAACGTCGCTTCGTTACGACGCACTTTATCATATTTCGACTGATCGGAAACAATCATCATCATGAATTGAGCAAGCGCTTTCAGCATTTTTTGTTCGGTCACCTGCTCGGAGCCGCCATACGCCAGTTTAAACAGCTTGCGGTAGCGCTCGGATTGCTGCAGCTTGTTTATGACGTTTGCGATCGTTTCGTTCATTTCGACCGGGTTGGTGATCGGCGCGATCGGCATCACTTCGATGTGATTGATGCCGCCGTCCCACATGAAATCCGGCATCCAGGCCATGTTAAAGATCGGGGGCGAATTGCGCGTTCCGATAAGACCACCGACGCCTACGCTGAGCGAAGTGCTGTGCGATCCGAATCCGTGTGGCTGTTCGTGACACATGGAACAGGAAACCGTATTGTCGGAGGAAAGAAGCTTGTCGTAAAACAACGCACGACCGAGCACAAAGGAGTTATAATCCTGCTTGTTGCCTTCGAAATTGTAAGCGGGATCCGGGAAATAGCTCTGCGGCTTGAATCCCCATTCCTCGTAGCTTTCAACGTTGTTTTTTTTACAGGAAGAAAGGAAAGTGATGACCGCGAACGGCAGGATATAAAGTACTTTTTTCATCAGTTGATCCCGTCAAGTGAAATACCTCCGAGAAAATCTACCGCCATCGTATGAGCAGGCGCTCCAGGAAGCTGCAAATCGCTTACAGACGAAAGGGTAGGAGAGTTCTGCCACATTTGCTGGAGGTTGACATTCAAGACCATTTGATGAGTTGAACCGGCCGTTACAGAAAGCGAACCTTCTGTCGTGAGGTCGATGTGTTTTTCGATCACAACACTATTTGTGCCGTAGAATCCACCGAGGTGGAAAGCAAAATTACCATTGGCCGCATTCGGGGAAAGTCCTTCTGCCTTCGACATGATATAACCTGTGCTCCAGCTCCAGAACATGCCGTTGGAAGGTGAAAGTACCCCGGATTGAACGCCGCTTACGTTGCGCGTGCTGTCGACACCGAACGTGAAATACAGGTCGGTATAATCAGCCAATGGAACGGCCCCGAGATCCAATATCAATGATGAAGGATTGGACAGATCGAGCAGGAAATAGCTGTTCTGCTGTACATAGAAGGAGCCGTCGGCTTTTTTCAGCTTAACATTCGAAATGTAATACTTGACCGTCGTAAAATGGAGCGTATCGTCGGTTAAGCTGTTCACATAGTCGGTTTCCAGCAAAAGCGGATTGCCTTCCCAGTTGTGATTGAATTTCACCGTTGCACCGGCTGTTTCAGGAGCGGGCTCTTCGGTTTTTTTCTTTTTGCAGGCTGTAAAAGAGAAAGCCAGCAGGGAAATAAAAAGAATGTGGAGAAGCTTCATAATGCATCAATTCGGATCACTAAGATAGGTCCGTTTCCCGAAGCGTTCGCAATGGAAAGCGCTTAAATTCTTGGATTCCTAGAAATGAAGGCTTCTGTATCAGTTATTTCAACAGCTCAATCACACCTGCGGCTCCTTGTCCTGTTCCGACACACATAGTTACAAGTCCGTAACGCTGGTTGCGACGACGCAGCTCGTTGATGATCTGAACGGAAAGCTTGGCGCCCGTACAACCG
>DJFN01000034.1:2143-2657 GCA_002432085.1 Flavobacteriales bacterium UBA5871 | reverse complement strand
GATCGCTGAAGCCATGAAAGTGGTAGGAAACGACGGCGTGATCACCGTTGAAGAAGCAAAAGGAACCGAAACGGAAGTAAAAACCGTAGAAGGTATGCAATTTGACCGCGGTTACCTGTCCCCATACTTCGTGACCAACACCGATAAAATGATCGTGGAAATGGAGCGCCCTTACGTGCTGATCTACGACAAGAAAATCAGCAATATGAAGGAGCTGCTTCCGGTACTCGAACCGGTTGTTCAAAGCGGACGCTCGCTGCTCATCATCGCTGAAGATGTAGACGGAGAAGCACTCACAACACTCGTGGTGAATCGTCTGCGCGGATCATTGAAAATCGCTGCTGTAAAAGCACCTGGTTTCGGTGACCGCAGAAAAGCCATGCTCGAAGACATCGCTATTCTGACCGGCGGACAAGTTATCACCGAAGAGCGTGGACTGACACTCGAAAACGCAACACTCGAGCTGCTCGGAACAGCTGAGAAAGTCGACATCGACAAAGACAATACGACGATC
>DJFN01000034.1:0-1986 GCA_002432085.1 Flavobacteriales bacterium UBA5871 | reverse complement strand
AACCCGTGCAGCCGTTGAAGAAGGTATCGTACCGGGCGGTGGCGTAGCGCTGATCCGCTCGATCGAGAAACTGGAAGCAATGAAAGGCGACAACGACGACGAAACAACCGGTATCGCGATCGTAACACGTTCGGTTGAAGAGCCGCTTCGTCAGATCATTGCCAACGCTGGCGGTGAAGGCGCGGTGATCGTTCAGAAAGTACGCGAAGGCAAAGATGATTTCGGTTACAACGCCCGTACGGAAGAATTCCAGAACCTGTACAAGGCTGGTGTGATCGATCCGACCAAAGTAACGCGTATCGCCATCGAGAACGCTGCGTCTATCGCTTCCATGCTCCTCACAACCGAGTGTGTGATCGTTGACGAGCCGGAAGAACATGCGGCGCCAATGGGCGGAATGCCAGGTGGAATGCCGGGCATGATGTAATGGATTTATTCCCGACGATCGCTACGCGGTCCGGGATTCCCGTTTCGCCTTCCCCCGACGCAAGGTTGGGGATAGAACGAGACGACACTATATAAAGCTCCCGCGGTTTTCGGATCGCGGGAGTTCTTTTTTTGGATCAACCCTTCGCTGATTAGCGTTTCAGGGCAGAAACAACCAGAATGATCGCAATGGCTACCAACACGTAGATCCAAACCGGATTCCGATGGTTGTTCCGTTCGTTTGTAAGCGAGCGACCGTATTCATAAGCCAGTTTCGGCGAACCTTCGAAGACGAGATTTGTCAGTTCATCGAAATCCGGATAATCTTCGGAAGAAAAACGGAATTTTCCCCTGGTGGTTTTCAATTCCAGGAATTGACCGGTTTCGGTATTGTCCCAGGGTGCATGTCGGGAAGCCCGGATAACGCTTCCTTTTGCGTCGAGAAAATCGGAATCGGCGTCGAGCGTAACTTTGTAAAGCCCCAAGAAATTCGAAAAAACAACCCGGTTTCCCTCTTTTAAGACCTTCCAGACGCTCAACTTGTAGATGATCACCAAGAAGAAAATAACACCCGGAACCAGCAATGCGAAAAAGCCTGCCGTGCTCGTCGGTTTGCCCCAGAAGAGCCCGATCAATATCAGCGTGAGGAAGAATCCCAAAGCGAGAATGGATAAAAGCTGATTACGCGCAGGAGAGACGCTTTGCATGGCAGCATTCGTTTCCACAAAAATAATGAAACCTCTATCTGACCGATTAACGGGCGGCTTCAAAAGTTCTTATTAATTTTGCGACACGAAATCGCATTGAAATGTCCGATATTACCGTAACGATCATCGACCGCGAAGGCACAGCCCACGAGCTGCTCGCACCGACCGACATGAACATGAACATCATGGAATTGTGCAAATCCTACGAATTGCCTGTAAAAGGCGAATGCGGCGGGATGGCGATGTGTGCTACGTGTCAGTGCTACCTGGAATCGGACCATGACCTGGCCGAACAAAGCGACGACGAGCTCGATATGCTCGATCAGGCATTTTTCGTGAAGCCGAACAGTCGTCTGGGCTGCCAGATTCCGATCACGGATGAGATCGATGGCATTGTTCTCAGATTAGCTCCTGAAGTCGACTAATAGAAATTATCAATGATGAATGATCAATTATAAAGGGAAGTTCTTTTCAGGAAACCCTTGATAATTGACTTGTTCATACCACGAATCTTTTTCGAAGACTCCTTGATAATTGTCGCATTTATAATTGATAATTAAAAACAAATCGTTCCTCCGAATCCGAAGGTGACAATTNNATTGACGCGCGACCAGATCTCTCGCGGAGAAACCCAGGATTCTGTCAGCTCCTGCTTACGGTAGCCTTTTTTGTTGAAGAGCGTCGAGTAGCTGTAACGCACGCCGACGTGTAAGAGGAAGCTTTTGGTCACCGGGAAATTCAGTCGAACGCCGTACATATAGGTCAGGCCTTTGAGCTCGCCAACCTCCGGATCGAGCAGTTTTTCACGGATGCTTTCGGCTGTATGCGTTCCGTCAGGTGTGTAAGCAATACC
>DJFN01000006.1:6628-18436 GCA_002432085.1 Flavobacteriales bacterium UBA5871 | reverse complement strand
CTTCACGCCACGCTGCTCCCATACACAAACGCGAAGAGCCATTGGCTTTGGCATTTTTCGCCTGCTCGATCACTGAATCTACGCTCATCAGCTTGTGTGCTTCCACATCCGTATGGTAACGCGCCGCCTGCGGACAATAACCGCAATCTTCCGGGCAACCGCCGGTTTTGATGCTCAGGAGCGATGACATCTGCACTTCACGAGGATTGTGGTGCTGACGATGAACCGTCGCAGCCTCGAATACCAGTTCCAGCAGGGGTTTATTGTAAAGGGCCAGCAAAGCCTCTTTCGTGTTGTATGCGGGGTTAACTTTCATGCATTTCAGTTGTGCGACAAAAATAATAATATTTCGGTCTCCGGTTTGCCGGTCTCAGTCTCCGGTCTCAAGTAGATGGAAAATAAAGAAGGATGCAATTTATGGCGCGAGCTCAGCAGTTAGTCGATCTGTTGCCGCTCAGAAACAGATTCCGTTGACGGCTAATCCGATGATCAGCAGCAAACCGCCGATGACAAAGATCATATTCCGACGACGTTTGAGCTTCTTCAGCTCTGTCCAGTCGGATTCTCCAATGATGTCTTTTTGATTCAGCCAGCGATCGAAAGGCTGTTGCCGGCGAATGCCGTATCGTTCATAAATCGCAATGATCTTTCCCTGCGTCGACGAGGTTAACACACCGATCAGGATGAGCCAAACACACATGAAAATACCGCCGATTGCTTGTTGCTGGTCCATTAGTCTTTCATCAAAAGACAAACCGCATAAGCTTTCACCGCTTTTCCTTCGCCGAAGGAATCGACTTTTTCGTGGGTAGTTGCTTTGATCGAAACGCGGTCGGGAGTCGTATCCATTAAGCGGGCAAGAATTTCCTGCATGGCCGGAATGTGCGGATTGACTTTCGGCTGTTCGAGAATGACGGTACAGTCGGTGTTTTGTAAACGATAGCCCCGTTCTTTGATCAATACCATGACGTTCTGCAACAGGATCGTGGAATCGATGCCTTTGTAACGCGGGTCCGTATCCGGGAAATGAAAGCCGATGTCGCGGAGATTCAGCGCGCCGAGCAAGGCATCGCATAAAGCGTGAATGAGTACGTCTGCATCTGAATGTCCGACAGGTCCGATCGTTCCGGGAAGCTCAACGCCGCCCAGCATGAACTTACGGCCGTCTTCCAGCCGGTGAACATCGACTCCGAAGCCAATGCGCAGGTCCATTATTCCGGTGTGTCGCTGGTTGTTTTCGGAACACGTGTACCGAGCTTGAAACGCAGGGTAAAACGCAGCGTATTCGCCAACGGGTTGTTACGCTTCAGTGCCGCGAGGTAAGAAATATCCAGTCCGAAAATGTTGTACTGGAACGCGATACCGGTAGTGAAAAATTTACGGTCTCCTTTGTTGGAGCTTTCGTAGAAGAAACCGCCGCGGAGTGCGAATACATTGTTGTACCAGTATTCGAGTCCCGTTGCGATGTTGATCTCAGTCAGCTCTTCACGGAGCTTCGATCCTTTTTTGATCGCATACGTTCCGTCTTCGTTGTAAACGATGTCGCCGTCTTCATCGCGGATCGGTTGTCCCGGCGCGTCGTAGAACGACTGAACAAGCCCGGCGATTACACCAATGTCGNNCGTTGTTTTTACCTGCCGCGATGGCGTAATTGTTGTCCGGATCGCGGAGCGGCGGAGTCGGAACAAGCAGTTTCTGGAACTCGAGTGAGTAAGTCAGCGTATTGTATTTGTCGATCTCGGCCGTGTAGGCGTTACCGATTTTCAGGTTCATTGGGAGGAAGTCACGACGCTGCGTTTCGGAGTACGCGATTTTGTTACCGATGTTGTTGATCGTCACACCGAAGGTGTAAATACCGTTGTAGCCGAACCAGTTGATCTCGTCATTACGGAAAACGTAGGAAATGTCAGCCATCCCCGCGATTCCCGCTTTTGTTTGCGTTCCGGCCACTACCAGACCTTTCGTCAGGTTGGAGTTGGCGAATTTCCCGTTGATACCGATACTTTGTTTCTGTGAAAGCTTGAAAGCGTAACCGAAAGCAATCTCGAATTCGCTTGGCTTGTCATCGCGGATCACGTTTCCGTTACCATCGGTGAAAGTGATTTCTCCAAGGCTGAAGTAGCGCAGCGATCCCGCAATAGCCTGGCGATCGCCCAAACGCTTGTAGCCAGCCACATAAGAAAGGTGAATATCATTTGTAAGCTGGCGCAGCCATGGCGTGTAGCTGATGCTGATTTCCGCATCGTCTTCAGCGAAATTCAGCATAGCGGTATTCCAGTAAATCGAAGTGGAGTTCGCACTCAGAGCTGTTCCTGCATCTCCCATCGCCCCACCTCTGGATTCCGGTGTGATGGAAAGAAAAGGCATAGAGGTAGTAATCGTATTCAGCTGAAGATTATCATCGGTTGCCTGAGCGAGCAAGCTTCCCGAAGCTGCTATCATACTGAGAAATAAGAGGAATCTATGTTGCATTATGAATATCTGTGTATAGCTAAACGACAAAAATACATTTTTCTTATAAAGCACTGTTTTTATTCTTCAGAGTGAACGGTGAGCAGTGAACAGTAAACAGATGGATTTCCTTTGATTACCTGCTCTTCACTACTATCTATTCCCAAAAACTGTTCACTGCTAACTGTTTACTAACAACTAGCGAAGCAGAACCAGTTTCTCCAGCTTCTCCGCTTTCCCGCCATCCGGCAGCTCTACACTCAAACGGTAAACGTAAACGCCTTTGGCCAGCTGATCGCCGAAATCGTCGCGACCGTCCCAATCGATTCCTTCGGCACGGAAACCGGTCGTCGGAACGAGCTTGTTGATCGTTTTCACGAGTCTTCCGGAAACCGTGTAGATCTGGATCTGTGCTTCCAGCGACGAACAGGATTGATTGTGCTCGAAGAAGAACGTTGTTTTCGTTGTAAACGGATTCGGATAATTGAGGACGTGATCGAGCTTGATCTCCTGGTCTTCCACTACCGTAAACTCGATGCGCGCCGATGAAGAGTTGTTGTTCACGTCCCAGACTTTCACGTCGAGTGTGTGCGAACCAACCGAAAGCTGCTTCATCGTATACATGATCTTGCCCGATTGATACGAATCGAGGTTCCCCGTATAGTAATTATTCAGAACGATCGGCTCGGCCGTGTTGCCGTCGAGAATGGCTACAAGGTCGTGTCCAACAGCGCTGCCGGCCGTATTGATCCCGTTTTCGTCGAAGCATTCCACCATCAAAACCGGCGTCTGGCTGGTAATTCCGCCGTTCACGAAATTGTTGTCGTTGAGGTAAATATCGATCGTCGGCCCCACAACATCCAGCGCAGCCGAAGTGTCGATTCCGCCTACGATAAAGCTTGTGTCCCATCCGCAGGCGTCCAACGCGGTTTCCTGGGCATAATAGCTGATCTTACCCGCGCCATACTGGTAAATAATGTCTTTCGGAACGATGAACTCATAAGAGAAGTAGCCGTTCACCACCGACGCTTTCCCTTTATACAAGGCGCTGTTCTGCGTCTCGAACTGGATGATCGGCGATTCCGTATCGTTGCCCAGCGTTTGTGTCAGCTTCGGTTTGTCGAAAACCGTTGGCGAAAGCACGCCGTTGAAGCCCGTCAGGATATTTCCGTCGGCGTCTTCCAGGTGACCTTTAACCTGCATTTTGCTCAACGCACGGATCGTGTCTATTTCAATCGTCGGGTCCATGTGGTTAATGCTGTCCGTAACGATCTTCCAGTAGGGCAAAGCGATACGCAAAGCAGGATCGCCAATCAGGTTAAAGCTGCGACGATTCGGTGAAGATCCCGAAGTATTTTTGGTACGACGCATGATTTCCCCGAACGGCAGACCATATCCTTCATCATCACGATCAAATACGTGCTCATAAAAGCGCTGAACGGTCAGCGTATTCACATTGATCTGAACGGAACGGGTCGTCGTCATCAGAGCAATCGCACCACCTGTCGGATTCAGCGAAACCCATTCCCCGGCCGATACACGGCTCGGATCGTCAAACCGTGTAAACTCACACGTTGCCGACACAAAAAGGGTGAGCTTATCGATGTTCGTCCAGCTCTGGATCTGCGGGATGGTAATGATGCGCTCGTCGGCCGCTCCCGTTTCACCACCGTGACCAATGTAGTTCATGATCAGTGTGCCGCGCTGCATCCGGTCGCTGATCGCATCGAACACTTCGGGATAGCGCTGTCCGCCGGCAGAAGATGTTTGCTGATAAGCATCACTGTAAAGCTTGGTGTAGTTCATTTCAGGATGAGCCGCCTGTACTTCTTCGATCCGCTGCTCAGCATCGGTATTGATGAACGCTCCGTTTTGCTCGTCATCGGCTATCACGGCATAATTCAAACGCCAGTCGCCGAATGTAGAACCATTGGTTCCCGTACAGCAGGCATTCGGATCGGTTCCTGAAAGGAAAAGGCCCGAGCCGTTTTTCATGTAATGCTCGATCTTGTTTATCTGCTCGATCGCATGCTGGTCGTTGGAGATGAGCAAGCGCCCTACAGCGATGTCCATTCCGTCGGAGCCGCCGCTGGATTCGTTGTTGTCCAGAAAACCGAAATAATCGTCCGTTGCCATCGCCGAAATGTAGTTTTCGGAGTTCAGCACTTCGTAAGTCGGCACGAAGTAGTTGTTTCCCCCGAGTCTGTTTTTCGGATCGTAGGTCGCATCGCCGAACAGCAACAGGTATTTTGGCTGCTGTGCCGGATCACCGGCAGCGCGTTCGTAGAACATTTTGACAAAACGACGGATCGCCGTTGCATCCACTACCCCTGATGAGTACTCATTGTAAACCTGTTTAGTGGTCACCACATGCGTAGTTGTTCCCTGCTGTTCGTGCAGATTCGCCAGTCGCTGCGCGTAATTTGCAAAAGCCGGCGGAGTAACGATCAGGTATTCAACCTGTGACAAGGCATGCAAATCCTGATTCGGCACCAGCTCCACAAACTTCGGTTCCAGCAGGTTCGATGTTCCATGAAAGACCAGGAATTCGCGAAGGGAATCCGTATTCGCCGTGAAGGTGAAATCCGCACCGTTAAGCGAACCGGTAATTGCTCCCGGAACACGCGGATTGGTCACATCCCAAATGGTATAATTGCTGTTCATCGCTGTAATGGTAAACTGCCCTGTATTGCCCAGTCCGACCGAAGCGAGATCACGGAACAGCAGCTGGCTCCCCGACATCCGCAGGTTGCGACGAGCTGTGATTTCCAGGAAGTCGAGGTAGCCGCGAACGGCAGGATTATTACGCACCAACGTTACCATTATCGGAAGCGCGGTCGATGTCGGTGTTAATGTAAACCGGCCTGTTTCCCGTGAATAATTCGGATCGCCTACCAGCGAAGTCGTATCCCTGTGCAAAAGCGTTCCGTTCATGGTGAATTCCCAACGGTTCCAGTTCGTACGGGCATTAACCGCCATGGCATACTGTACTTCGACGGGCGTTGAAAGATCGATATCCGGCACGTTGAACAGGATCTGCTGCGAGAGCTCTGCATCGAACAACTCGCCGTACCAGAGCTGTCCGCCTTTCACAAGATTCGACCTCTCTACTTCGTGAATATCACGGTAAGTGTAGCTTGAAACGTTGTGCGTCACCGGATCGGCCGAAGGACTAAGCGATTGGACACGCAGCGGCGGATCGGCGGCATCGATACGGATGAAATAGCAGTTCACTTCGCTGTAAATATGCTGGTTGCGCTCGAAACCGAACAATTGGGAATAATCCCAGCGATTCGGGCTCGTTCCGTAAAAAAGAATGTAATCGTCGTCGTCGAACGTTCCATCACCTTCACCAAACACCTGGATGGCATTTTTGGCAAGATCGTCGTAGAAATACGCGCTGTTCTGCTCCGCAAGTCTTCCGCTGGAATTACCGTAAATATTGATGTGCTGCGGATTGAGCGTAGAAACATCGATGCCGCAGCTTTCGAGAAATTCCTTGTCGATTTTGTAAACGCCGTCCTTTTCGACCGAGATCTTGTACCAGGNNCTGTTGAGCACAGAGCTGGCAGCGTAATCCTTTTCCATCATCACAAGCTCCTGCCCGAGGTAATCAGCCTGTACGGTTAATCCGGTGATGCGGTGGATCTGTCCGTTCTTCTTCACATACGGGAACGCCATCACGTGAAGGAACGATTCATTCCGGGCTTTGGAAACTACGAGCTCAATTTCCGGCTGGTCTTTTACAACCGCATGCTCGCGGGAAAAATACTGAAGATCGGCAGCGGGTGCCGGCGTTGTCGTTACAGACGCGTATTGCAAACTGTATTTCCCGTTCTTAACCTTCTGACTGTAGGAGTAATAAGGAAGATTATCCCGATACTCGTTGTCCTGAATTATTGGAATGCTAATCGTCTCACCATTCACCTGAACCGGTCTGGGTGCTTCCCACTTAATCGTTACCGGGATGGTCTGAGCCGTTACAGTAAATGTAATCAGCTGAACTAGTAGGGGTAAAAGCAGTCGTTTGTTAAAAATGTAACCAGTAGCAAATCTTCCGTTTTCCATGTGACAAAACTCGTAAAGCAAAGCGTTGTTCAACAGAACGTCTGCAATGTTTTTTTATTTTCGCGTTTCAGTAATTAAATGTAACCAATGGATTTTTTTTTCGTAACATTGGCGTACTAATGCTGTAAACTCGCATTTAAATTATTCCGAGACTAATGAAAAATGTCCGAATTTTAGCCATTGCGGCAATGTTGTGCACCCTGACTGCGCATGCACAGGACCCGACATTTACGCAATTCTATGCTAATCCTCTCTATCTGAACCCGGCCTTTGCAGGATCACACGGTTGTCCACGCTTTGCATTGAACTACCGCAACGAATGGCCACGCTTGTCCAGTAACTATGTTACGTACAGCGCTTCTTACGACCAATACTTCAAGAATATTTCCGGTGGATTCGGCGTACTCGCTACCCACGACCAGCAAGGTAAAGGAACGATCAACACATCTATGCTCGGCCTTATCTATTCTTACCACCTGAAGGTCAATCGTAAATTCAGCATGCTCTTCGGTGCCCGCGCTGCGTGGTATCAGAAGTTCCTTGATTGGGAGCGACTCAACTTCGGAGATCAGATCGATCCTCGTCGTGGATTCATCTACCAGACCGGTGACGTTCCGCGTGGCGGACAGCGCGGTTTCTTCGACGCTTCTGTCGGAATGGTCGGCTTCTCCAAGCACTTCTTCTTTGGTTTCGCAGCGCATCACCTCAACCGTCCGAACGAATCCGTAATCATCGGTAACAGCCCGATGCCGATCCGTCTGACCGGACACATGGGGGCCGAAATTCCACTGGGCTCACAGTCCAAATACAGCAACAACACATCCATCATGCCGAACGTGATCTATCAGTATCAGCAAGGCTTTATGGAATTGAATATCGGTACCTATATTAAATATGGTGCGTTCAATGCCGGAGCATGGTTCCGTAACCGTGATGCATTTATTCTCACGATCGGTATCAACACCGGAACATTCAAAGTAGGTTACAGCTACGACGTAACGGTTTCCAGGCTAAACAACGGAGTATCCGGCGGTTCCCACGAAGTATCGCTTGGCTTCAACCTGTCCTGTAAACCAAAGTCAGTTCAGTTCAAGACCATCTCTTGTCCATCCTTCTGATTTTTTTTGTAACCTTTTATACGTAATTCGTTTATATACGTAACTTTGGATTCCCCAAAAAAATGAAAAAACAAACCAAGCATATGAAACTCTTGAGCGTTTTTGCATGTGTGGCCGCTTCTCTGGCGATCATCTCATGTAGCCGTGAAGCCTCTTCTTCCACTGGTTGGGACTACAACAACCCGAAACAAGGAGGTTTCCAGAAAGTACCTTATGTGGATCAGGAAACCGGTCCCGGACTGGTGCTGATCGAAGGTGGTACCTTTACCATGGGAATGGTGGAGCAGGATGTAATGTTCGACTGGAACAACCGTCCTGCACGTGTAACTGTTTCCTCTTTCTACATGGACCAGACCGAGGTAACCAATTTCCACTGGACAGAATACCTCTACTGGCTTTCCCGTGCATACGAAACCTATCCGATGGTTTACAAAAATGCTTTGCCGGATACACTGGCATGGAGAAGTCCGCTTGGTTTCCATGAAAAATACGTAGATTATTACCTGCGCCACCCTGCTTACCGCGACTATCCGGTTGTAGGCGTATCCTGGCTGCAGGCAAGCGATTTCTGTAAATGGCGTACAGACCGTGTAAACGAATACATCCTCGTTCGTGAGGGCGTACTCGGGTGGGATGTAAACGCTGTTGACGACGGAACATTCAACACGGATGTATACCTGTCCAATCAGTTTGAGCAGAGTGAAGAGCTCGGCGGACGCAAGCTGCAGGATTTGAACCCATCCAATGCTAACGGAAAGAAACTCGGCGAGCGTATCGTGCGCATGGAAGACGGAATCCTGCTTCCACGCTATCGCCTCCCGACAGAAGCTGAGTGGGAATTTGCTGCCCTCGGTCTGATCGGAAACCTCACTGAAGGAACCGAAGTAATCACCGAGCGTCGTCAATACCCTTGGAATGGTCACTTCGTTCGTCAGGAAAATGAAGAATTCCAGGGAGCTATCCGTGCTAACTTCGTACGTGGTCGTGGTGATTACATGGGGGTTGCAGGTCAGCTGAACGACGGTGCGGATGTTACCGCTCCTGTAGAAGCATACTGGCCGAACGATTACGGTCTCTACCACATGGCTGGTAACGTTTCCGAATGGGTAATGGATGTATACCGTCCGTTGACATCTGAAGACTACGATGAGTTCCGCCCGTTCCGTGGTAACGTTTTCCAGACCAAGCTGCTCAACAACGAAGGTGTAGTAGATGCGAAAACAACCCAGGTACTTTACGATGTACATGGTATGAAAGAATACCTGAACGAATTCGAGCGCGTGCGCTACCAGCGTATTTCTGCTGACAACCACGACCCGAACGATACAGTAATTCCTTCAGGTCTGTCTTCGAATGTCAGATCACGTAACCGCGTTCAGCGTGGTTATGCACCGGATCCTTACTACGTGTCTCACGGCAAAGTGAAAGATTCTGTTGAATTAGCTCTGCTCCGCCAGATCAACGAAATCCTCGACCGTGCGATCGAAGACAAGAACAACAAATACGATATCGAAGCTTCTGCCCTGATTCAGGACGAAATCTTCGACGGTATCTTCGAGAACTCGCTTCGTGAAGGCCGTGACGGTGAAGAATACGCGTTCGAGATCATCACGATTCTGCGTGAAGGTTTCTCCGAGTACATCATCAACACACCTGGTAAACTGAAGTACCGCAACGTAACGGAANNCGACTACATCGATTACCTCGACGGTGATATCGAAAGCTCGATTTACTACGACAACGATGACCGCAAAAATGCCATCAACCAGGCAACACGTGACCCGAACCTCGTAATGTACCAGAACGAGTTCGAAACATACGGACTGGATGGTGTGCAGGTGAAGCCGGAAGACCGCACTTCCTGGCCAACAACGCTGATCTCTGACAAGTCCCGCGTTTACAAGGGTGGTTCATGGAGAGATCGTGCTTACTGGCTGAATGCAGGCTCACGCCGCTTCCTGGATGAAGATAAGTCAACTTCGACAATCGGATTCCGCTGCGCGATGGATCGCGTAGGAAGCCCGGTAGGTCACAACTACGGAAGAAAAAAAGAAAAGAAACGGTAAGAATACCTTAAATTTGGAACCCTGACGTGCTTGCACAGTCAGGGTTTTTTTATGCTTTGAACCGATGACAGACGAACTTTACGAACTCTTTCAGCAATCGTCCGGAGTAGAAACCGACACGCGGAAAATCACACCGGATTGTCTATTTTTTTGCCTGAAAGGTGCCAACTTCGATGGCAATACGTTTGCTAAAGAAGCGGTTGAAAAAGGCGCGCATCGGGTCGTTATCGATAACGCCGATTACGCGATCGACGGCAAAACGGTGTTCGTGGAAGATACGCTGAAAGCTCTGCAGTCGCTTGCACGTCATCACCGCAGACAATTTGCCATTCCGGTGATTGGAATTACCGGCAGCAATGGCAAAACGACATCCAAAGAGCTGATTGCAACCGTTCTCGAAACGCAGTTCAACGTTCTGTACACGAAAGGAAATCTGAACAATCATATCGGCGTTCCATTGACCCTTCTGCAACTCGATTCAAAACACGAAATCGCGGTGATCGAAATGGGTGCCAATAAACCGGGTGATATCAAAGAGCTGGTTGAAATTGCCGAGCCGACACACGGCATCATAACCAACATCGGTCGTGCTCACCTCGAAGGATTCGGCAGCCTCGAAGGCGTAATTCGTACGAAAACGGAATTGTATCAATTCATCGAGCAAACAGGTGGTGAGCTGTTCGTCAATGCCGACGATCCTATTCTTGTGAAGGCTCTCCCCGCCTCTATCAATGTTTCCACATACGGTGAAGGCGGTGAGCTCAACGGCGAGCTGGTTCGGCTGAGTCCGTTTGTTGAAATGCACTGGCAATTCCGCGATTACACAAGTCCGTTGCTGAAAACCCAGCTGGTCGGAAAATACAATTTCGTCAACTTCCTGGCTGCTGTACGTATCGGACAGTATTTCGGCATTACGCATGCTAATTGCAATGCAGCCATCGAAGGCTATACGCCTGTGAACAATCGCTCACAAGTCACGAAAACGGCTAAAAACACGCTTATTGTGGATTGTTATAACGCCAATCCGACGAGTATGCAATCGGCGCTGGACAGCTTTGCGCTGATCGATCACCCGGCGAAGATCTTTATCCTCGGCGACATGCGTGAAATGGGCGCCGACGCGGAAATGGTCCACGAAGAGATCGTTCAGCTGACGATACAGCATCGTTTGAGCGGCTTTTTCATCGGTGAAGAGTTCCTGAAATGGAAACACCTGCATCCACAGGCTATTTTCCTGAAAACGACCGAGCCGCTGATCAGTCATTTCGAGCAGAATCCACCGGAAGACCTGTTTATTCTGTTGAAAGGATCGCGGGGAATTCAGCTGGAGAAGGTATTGCCTTATTTATAGATCAGATTCCCTTTCCTAAACAAAAAAGGCCGCCCATCAGAGCAGCCTTTCATATTGTTATCAGCGAATGATTTAGTCCGCCAGGATATTTCTTGAAATAACGATTTTCTGTACTTCAGACGTTCCTTCGTAGATCTGAGTGATCTTCGCGTCACGCATCAGTCGCTCTACGTGGTATTCTTTCACGTAACCGTAACCTCCGTGGATCTGAACCGCCTCAACCGTGTGCTTCATCGCAACGTGGGAAGCATAGAGCTTCGCCATAGCGGAAGACTGGTCGAAATTGCGGCCTGCATCCTTATCGGCAGCAGCGCGGTAGATCAGCAAACGGGCAGCTTCGATTTCCGTAGCCATATCCGCCAGTTTGAACGCGATCGCCTGGTGCTTGGAGATTTCTTTCCCGAAAGCCTTGCGCTCTTTGGAATAAGCTACTGACAGCTCCAGCGCGCCGGAAGCGATTCCCAAAGCCTGGGATGCAATACCGATACGACCACCGGAAAGGGTTTTCATAGCGAATTTGAAACCGAAGCCGTCTTCACCGATACGATTTGCTTTCGGCACTTTCACGTCGTTGAACAACAGTGTGTGCGTATCGCTTCCGCGGATACCCATTTTATCTTCTTTCGCTCCGACAACGAATCCTTCCATACCGCGCTCGATGATCAAAGCGTTGATTCCACGGTGTCCCAGCTCAGCATTGGTCTGGCAGATCACGATATAAATAGAAGCCGAAGAACCGTTGGTGATCCAGTTT
>DJFN01000006.1:0-6591 GCA_002432085.1 Flavobacteriales bacterium UBA5871 | reverse complement strand
TGTTTACCGACATACAAACAGAAGCAGAAGCATCCACTTTGGAGATCTCTTCCATTGCCAGCACATAGGAAAGCGTATCCATTCCTCCACCACCGTATTTCGGGTCTACCATCATCCCCATGAAACCGAGCTCACCCAGCTGCCTGATTTCGTCAACAGGAAAACGCTGATCGCGGTCGCGTTCGATAACGCCCGGTTTCAAAACATTTTGTGCGAAATCACGCGCAGCATCTCGTACCGCTTTGTGCTCTTCAGTCAGTTCAAAATTCATCTGTATCGCAGTTTATTATATTTTTGTTGAGGAGCAAAGTTATCATTTAATTACAAATCCAGCTACTATGCAATCGTATCATTTAATCGGTCTGATGTCGGGAACTTCCCTTGACGGCGTCGATCTTGTCCACACGCGATTAACTCGAAACGAAACCGTTAGCTGGTCATTTGAGATCCTGCACGCGCATACTTTTGCATTTACCGAGACGCTGCTGGATCAGCTCCATTCGCTTTCTTCGCTTCCGGGATCCCAGCTCATGCAGCTCGATCACGATCTGGGCACGTTTTTCGCCGACTGCATTCTCGAATTCATTTCGAAGAACGGCATTCAGAAAGAACAGGTTGACGCCATTGCAACACACGGTCAAACGGTTTTCCATCAGCCGGCCAAAGGCTTCACGACACAGATCGGGAATCCGGCGGTGATCGCGGTTCGAACGGGCATTCCGACGATCGGTGATTTCCGGACGAAAGACGTTTTGTATGGCGGACAAGGAGCTCCGCTCGTTCCGATCGGCGATACCTATCTTTTCCGCGGCGAAGCGACTGCTTTCCTGAACATCGGCGGTTTTGCCAATATTTCGTTTGTGGAAAACGGCGTTGTGAAAGCGTTCGATGTTTGTCCGGGCAACCTTCCGCTTAACCAGCTGGCACGTGCAAAAGGCATGAATTACGACAAAGACGGTTTGCTGGCAGGCAAAGGCGAGCTGAATTACTTTCTGCTCGATCTGTTGAACAGCCTGGAATTCTATACGCAAAAAGCACCGAAATCACTTGGGAACGAATGGCTGGAAAACCACTTCTATCCGCTTTTGAAGTTCGATAAGGACATCGAGAACAACCTCGCGACGGTGGTGGAACATATCGCCGTACAAATTGCCAAAATACTCGAAGATCACCAGCTTGATTCGGTTATGATTACAGGTGGTGGTGCTAAAAACCCGTTCCTGATCGAACGTCTGAAGCGTTATTACAAAGGTCGCATTGTGCTGCCATCCGAAGAGATCATCGATTTCAAGGAAGCGCTCATTTTTGCCCTGTTGGGTGCTTTGTATCTTGAAAAAGAGCCGAATTGCCTGGCATCGGTTACGGGTGCATCGAAAGATGTGTGCGGCGGCGTTCTGCATTTGCCTTGATTTAAGAGCACAATAAGCTTTGGAAACAGCGATGCACTGGTCGAAGGTCTACCACTAATACACGAATTTTTCACATGAGAAAATGACTGCGAATGCTGCCAGCATGCTGACAGTTCACGAATGTTTTCGAGCTGATACCTTTATAAATCAGCAACTTCATTTAAGCTCCTTGCTAAGCGACTATTTTCGAGCGATGAGTTTCATGCTCGTTTCTCACACTCACACTGAATTTCTTACATTTGTCGCGGATTAACGAACAATGTCATGAAACAACTCCTCGAACAATTTGAGAACAAACGACCGGAAATTGTCTTTGAATGGAAAGACGCAGAAACCGAAGCTGAAGGCTGGGTGGTGATCAACTCCCTCCGCGGCGGCGCTGCCGGTGGTGGAACTCGAATGAGAGTTGGATTGGACAAGCGTGAAGTGGAATCACTGGCTAAGACGATGGAAGTGAAATTCACCGTTGCAGGACCTCCGATCGGCGGTGCGAAATCGGGTATCAATTTCGACCCGAAAGATCCGCGCAAGGAAGGTGTTCTGCGTCGCTGGTATGCGGCCGTGACTCCTTTACTGAAACATTATTACGGAACAGGCGGCGACCTGAACGTGGATGAAATTCACGAAGTGATCCCGTTCACCGAAGATTGCGGTGTGTGGCATCCGCAGGAAGGTGTTTTCAACGGACACTTCCAGCCAAGAGAAGCTCAGAAAATTAACCGTATCGGGCAGTTGAGACAAGGTGTTCTAAAAGTTATCGAAGACAAACAATNNGCAGGAAGGTGTTTTCAACGGCCATTTCCAGCCACGCGAGGCTCAGAAGATCAACCGTATCGGTCAGCTGCGCAACGGCGTTCTGAAAGTGATCGAAGACGCGCGTTTTTCACCTGAAACAGCCCGTAAATACGTTGTGGCGGATATGATCACCGGTTACGGTGTAGCACAATCCGTTCACCATTTCTATAACATTTGGGGCGGCGATCTCAAAGGAAAGCGTGTGATCGTTCAAGGCTGGGGCAACGTTGCTTCTGCCGGAGCTTATTACCTGGCCCAGCAAGGCGCCGTGATCGTCGGAATCATCGACCGCGTTGGCGGACTGATCAACGAAAGCGGATTCACTTTTGAAGAAATCCGTTCGTTGTTCCTGAACAAAAAAGGCAATGAGCTTTATCATCCGGACCTGCTGTCGTACGAAGAAGTGAATGCCCGCATCTGGGATATTCATGCGGAAGTATTCCTTCCGTGTGCGGCTTCCCGTCTGATCACACAAGAGCAGGTGGAACGCATGATCAAAGCAGGGATGGAAGTGATTTCAGCCGGTGCGAACGTTCCATTTGCCGACAAAGAGATTTTCTTCGGACCAATCGCCGATTTCGCCGACAATCATGTAACNNGTGGTATGGCGCGTGTATTCGCCTACCTGATGAGCAACGACCTGAAACAGCTCACCGACGAAGGCATTTTCGAAGACACCAGCTCTATTATTCGTCAGGCTTTAGAGAAAACGCATGCCGTGCAGAAAGGCAAGACAGGCATTGCGAAAGCGGCGTTTGAGATCGCTTTGAAACAGCTGGTTTGACAAAGCACTGTTCAAATCTGTTCAGAGCAGGGTTGTCAGCATGAGAAAATAACGCGTTCTTTTGCGTTGCGAATCAGATAAAAGCAGAAACTATGAGTGCATTTTTGAATCTTCAGCTGAAAATTACCAGTGAAAAAGTGACCGAGGTTTCCACCTGGGACCTGATTATGGACTCGAACAGCGGCATTGGCTGGCTGATCAACCTGACGTTGCTGGCTCTGTTCTGTTATTCCGTTTACATCATTTCGGAGCGTTTCCAGACCTTGCGTCGTGCGATGCGTGAAGAAACCGATTTCATTTCCAAGATCAAAGGATTGCTGCTGGAAGGCAATTTCGAAGCGGCAAAAAAATACTGTACGAACTCCGAAAGTCCGTCGGCACGGATGCTCGAGAAAGGCATTTCACGTATTGGAAAGCCCATCGAAAGTATCGCCGGCTCGATCGAAAGTACCGGCAAACTGGAAGTTCTTCGCCTGAAAAGAAGATTGCGTTTTCTGCTTATGACCGCCGGAGCGGCACCATTGCTCGGAATTTTCGGCACAGTGATTTCCTACTACGGCATGTACAGCGTGCTCGATAACGAAGTCGTGCTGGACGCAAAAGTACTTTCCAACGGAGCGATGGTGGCTTTGATCACGAGCGCATTCGGTCTGTTCATCGGCGCGCTGGCTTATGCCGGCTACCACTTCCTGATGACCAAGGTGGAGAACATCATGTACCAGATGGAGAAAGACGCGATCGAGTTTCTGGATTTGCTGTTCCAGCCGGGGAAATAACCATTACGATTTATCGTAAGATCTTCCTCCCCCTTTATCCCCTCCTAAGGGGGAGCGTTGTGACAAGCCCTTTTAACATTTATTCGCTGAAACCGAATCCGCAACCGCTCGTTACAGATTTGATTAATCATTAGCTTTGGCAAATGAACATCCTTAACGGTTGACGCTGCGACGGTTGTTTACAGAAACTATTGGGTATGGTGATATTTGTTGTCCTGGTATTAATGGTGCTTGCCATAGCACTGTATGATTTCTTTGTATCCAGGGCGTGGCATGATCTCTTGTATGCCGAGCGCAATACCCAGAGCGCTGCTCTTCGCGAGCGTCACCGCCGGGCGAATGCCATTCGGAAAGCTTATAACCGCGTCATGCTGATCATTGTGGCCTGCATTAGCGCACTTGCCGTTTCCGGAGTAGTCGCCAACAAGACATTTGGTGGTGGCGGAAATGCGACCGAGCCTCCGAAGCCTTACGACACGATTCAGCTTACGTTGGAGGCTCCACCGATGGAACACATCGAAACGCTTCCTGAAAGCTACAAACTGGAAGGAAATGCAGCGATCGATCAGTCGGCGCAGGATGAAAAGCGGGCCCAGGAAGGCCGTGATCGTCCGGATGACGGAAAGCCTTCCCGGAATAACGGAGGCTCCAACAATCCGACGGAAAAAGCTTCCACCACTCCGAATAACACGCCGACCATACTTAAGAATAAAACCGATCAGGAGATCTACAATCAAGGGCAGAATACTTACGAAGAAATGAAGCGTCGGGGCGAAGAAAGAGCCCGACAAAGAGAACAGCAGAAACTGGATGCCGCAAAAAGAAGGCAGGAAGGCAATAAGAATCCCGATCCTAACAAACCGCCTCCAAGCAAAAGCGGAACGGCCGACGTGGATTGGGACCACAGCTGGCGCAAAGCATTTCAGAACAGAGACGACAACGTTCGCACGCCGAAATACACGTGTCCGAGCGGGGTTTCAGGAAAAGTGAAGATCAAGGTCCGGGTAAATTCCAACGGCGATGTGATTACCGCTACTCCACTCACCAGTGGCGTGGACCAGTGTCTGATCGATCAGGCTCTTCTCTATGCCCGTACCAAGTCGCGTTTCGAGACCTCTTCAAAGGAAATCGATGAAGGCATTCTGACATATACTTTTTATCCCTGATCAGCCCTACTCNNGCTTCACACTGATCGCTGTAACCTTTTGGCCCGTTTTTCGTTAGGAAAGCGTGGTGGCTTTTGCTTCCGACAGGAGCGTAAGTTAGCACATCAACGTCACCCGATTCAACACAGACGGGTTAATAACTAAGTGCATGATGCTATTTTACGCCGCTTGTTTTTAAGTAGGTTTGAAAGTTTAAACGGAGTGTTCCGCAAGCGGGAATGTTCCAGCTAAAAAAATAGGATTATGACAGCTATCATTTGCGTTCTGGTACTGGCGTTACTGATTTCCCTCTACGATTACCTGGATTCGCGCGAATGGCAACACGTTACGTCTGCCACGCGAAACAATGTCGTTTTCGAAACGCGCAATAAAAAATACGGCGCTTATTCCATCCGTCGTGATTACAACGACCTGATCCTGCTGATCCTGGTTTGTATCCTCGGACTGGTTGGCCTGTTCAAGATCATCAATTCCAGCTTTATCGATAAAACGCCGGTCGTAGCGATCGTTCCGGCCTACGATACGATTGCCATTACGCTGGAAGCGCCACCGCTCCAGGAAGTGCAGACCGTTAAAACGCCCTACAAAATTGAAGGCGGCGGTGGCTCGGGAACTCCTTCCGATGCTCCGCTCGACAAGACGCCCGATCCGATGATCAAAATGCCGAATCCGAATATTATTTCGAGTAACACAGGTAAAACCGGTAAAGGAAACAAAACAACTGGCGACAATCCGAACAACCCGGCGACTTCGAAAAACCCGAACCCGTTTGCTCATGGCAGTGATGGCTCAGGCGGCGGAGATAACGGCGGAAAAGGAAAAGGATTTGGCGGCGATACCGGCGACGGAGAAGGCAATGGCAATGGTCCCGGCAAAGGCGGTGCAGTCGGACGTGAGCTGCTTAAACAACCGAATTCCAACAATATCAAAGCCGACGAACACTGTAAAGTGGTGCTGAGAGTGACGATAGATGCTAACGGCGATGTTGTGAGCGCATCCAACAATCGCGACCTGTCAACAACAACCAATACAACACTCATTAACCAGGTTATTGCATTGGTGAAGCGGGAGGCCAAATATTCCGCGGCGCCGGGCTCCAAAAACGTAGTTGTCACACTTACCGTTCGATTAAGGCCGAATTAAATGACCTACGCGGAAACCCTATCCTGGCTGTTTCAGCAATTTCCTGCTTATCATTTACAGGGCGTAAGCGCCTACAAGCCCAGTCTTGCAAATATCGAAGCGCTGGCGGCTGCTTTCGGTCATCCTGAGCGATCTCTGCGTTTCGTACACGTGGCCGGCACGAATGGCAAAGGCTCCGTTTCGAATATGCTGGCGTCAGTTTTCACGGAATCGGGTGAACGGACCGGCTTGTTTACTTTTCCGCACATCCACGACTTCCGGGAGCGCATTCGCGTAGATGGCGTTTGTGTGAGCGAGCAATTTGTCATTGATTTCTGCGAAAAAGTGCGCGCGAAGGATCTGGAAACAGAACCTTCCTTCTTTGAGATCACGTGGCTGATGGCGCTTTGTTATTTTCAGGAACAGCATTGCGGAATGGTCATTGCCGAAAC
Source organism: Flavobacteriales bacterium UBA5871 (assembly GCA_002432085.1). GTDB lineage: Bacteria > Bacteroidota > Bacteroidia > Flavobacteriales_D > Crocinitomicaceae > Fluviicola. Next base: position 87 of record DJFN01000006.1, on the reverse strand, counting down.
CGGTCTCGGCGGCCGACTCGATGCCACGAATATCATTTTGCCGGAAATTTCCGTGATCACGAATATCAGCCTCGATCACACGAATAT
>DJFN01000236.1 GCA_002432085.1 Flavobacteriales bacterium UBA5871 | reverse complement strand
GCTCATTCCGCTGGCCACACCGCGACTGCGTTGCACCATGGCGTCGAAATCAGCTTTCGGATCTTTAGCAGAAACACCGTAGTCGGCTGCATGCGTCAGGTATTCAAATACGTTGGCGCTTTTCAGCAGGGCTTTGGTCGGGATACATCCCCAGTTGAGGCAGATTCCACCCAGCGCATCGCGCTCTACCACTGCCGTTTTCAGGCCCAATTGCGAGGCGCGGATCGCTGTTACATAACCACCAGGTCCGCTGCCGACAACAATAATATCGTAGTTCATATCAGTTCTATAATTGGATACGCTGCGAAAGTAATGATTTTAAGTTGACGAGTTTCTGAGTTTTTCAGTTTTTGAGTTGGTAGTTTCGAGTTGCTGGTTAAGAGTTGGTTTTGAGGTCGGGTAAAATAGCTCTCCAGCTCTTTAACTCATCAACTCTCCAACTCTAAAACTCGTCAACTCTCCAACTTCTAACTAACTTTGAAGAAAAAAAATGGCAACGTATTTCCTCTCGACGGAACAATCCAACCAGCAATACCTTCAGTTTCGCATTGAATTTTCCGACGCACCTCAAAACGCCCTGATCCATCTGCCACGCTGGCGGCCGGGACGTTACGAGCTGGGGAATTTTGCCAANNTGTTTACGGCTTCCGGCAAGAAATGTACTTTCCGGAAAGTCAATACGTCTTCCTGGCAGGTGGAAAATCCTTCTGGTGAAACGCTGCGGGTGGAATACGGCTATTTCGCTGCCGATCTGAACGCCGGTTCGACCTTTTTATCGCCGGATCAGCTGTATGTAAACCCGGTGAATTGCTTCGCATACCTCGACGGACGAATCGAGGAAGCTTGTGAAGTACACCTTTCGATTCCCGAGCACTGGACGATCGCCACTTCGCTGAAAAGAAACGGGAAAACTTTGCTGGCAAACGATTTCCATGAGCTCGCGGATGCGCCGTTCATTTGTTCCGATCAGCTGCAATACAATCAGTACGAAGTCAACGGAACGATTTTCCATTTGTGGTTCAACGGTCCTGCTCAGCTCGACTGGACGCGTATCGTGAACGATTTCAAAGCTTTTACTGCGAAACAGATCGAAAAATTCATCGAATTCCCTGTTCCGCATTACCATTTTCTATTCCACATCCTGCCTTATAAAGCGTATCACGGCGTGGAGCATCAGCATTCGACGGTGATCACGCTCGGACCTTCTTATGAGCTGTTCGGCGAATTGTACTCCGAATTGCTGGGAATCTCATCGCACGAGCTTTACCATACCTGGAACGTGAAGGCAATCCGTCCGGCGGAAATGTACCCGTACGATTACCAGCAGGAGAATTTTTCCCGTCTCGGTTACCTGTGCGAAGGCGTTACGACTTACCTCGGCGATCTGATGCTTTATAAATCCGAGGTTTTCAAGCTGAAAGACTATCTCCGTGAAATGACAGCACAGCTGCAAAAACACTTCGATAATTTCGGTCGTTTCAGTCTTTCGGTGGCCGATTCTTCCTGGGATACCTGGCTGGATGGTTATGTTCCCGGCGCTCCCGGCAGAAAAGTATCGATTTATACCGAAGGCTGTTTGCTGGCGTTCGTAACCGATATCATGATCCGCAAACAATCGGGCAACAAGCTGGGCATCGATGAGGTGATGAAGCGTTTGTATTACAATTTCGCACTTCAGGGGAAAGGTGTTACCGAGGCGGATTACATCCAATTGGTTTGCGAGCTTGCCGGACCGGATATGCAGACCGTTTTCGACGATTATTTCTACGGAACACGACCGTTTGAAGGTTTGCTGGCCGATTCGTTCGAGTATATCGGGCTGGAAATGACACACAAGCCTTCTCCGAAGTATTCCCACGGACGCTCAGGCTTCAAAACGTTGCCAAACGGGTTGAATCATGTCGTAAAAGCGATTTACCCGGGAAGTCCGGCCGATATGGGCGGTTTGATGCTCGAAGACGAGATTATTGCCGTGAATGGCTTCATGCTGAACGGCGAGCTCGATAAGTGGCTGCAATATGTGGACGATCAGACGAAGCAGCTGACGGTAAATCGTGCCGGTCGACTGGTTGAATTGACCTTGCCGGAAGTGCAGCGCAATTTCTACCTGGAATACGGGTTGAAGCAGGTGGAGAATCTGACGGCGGCTCAGAAGAAAGCGCTGGAGCACTGGAGTAAATAGTAGACAGAAGAACGCTGGCTCAAAAAACAATATCACGATATTAGTTTTGAATTTCCCGATGCTGGTATTCCTAACCGCCTTTCAAGCGCCGGCTTTTCACCGGACGCTTCTGCTTAATTTCCGCAATAAAACGCTATCGCATCCCGTAGAAAATCCGCCATGCGTTCATCGTAACGATCGTAATAAGAACGAAAGCGCTCGTCTTTGGCATACATAACGCCGAGGTTGCGATAGATCTCTCTCGTCACATCGAAATGCTTTCCGATGTAGGAATAATGCAGAGCGATCAGTCGCTGAACGTCATCGCAGTCGACCGGTAAATGAACGCAGGCAGCGAGCTGCTTGTTCAGGTCTTCGCCTAAAGCTTGCAATGCTTCCCATTCTTTCTTGCCGAGTGCCAGCAGACGTTGATGCGATGCTTCGATCACGTCTTTTCCCCAGCGTTCTTCGGCTTCTTTCCGATAAGCTTCGGCTGTTTCCTTGCTGAAGCCCGTATACAAAGTGGTGTAATCCATAACTGTTTGTTTTGCAGTCAATGCAAGGATCGTATCCTCGACCGTTCGGAGCAGCGTATTCAGCCGTGTTTTCCGTTCGGTGAGCGCCCGTTTGTGTTCCTGCAAAGCGGTCAGTGCGTCGAAGTCCGGATCATCGAGCAATTCCCGAATCGCAGCAAGCGGCAGTTCCAGCTCCCGGTAGAGCAGGATTTGCTGCAGCCGCAGACATTCTTCCTCGCCGTAATACCGGTAACGGGATTCGGAACGCTTGCCGGGACACAACAAGCCGATCTTATCGTAATGATGAAGTGTGCGCACGCTCACACCAGCGATTTCGGCCAATTGTTTAACGGTGAATCGTTGCATTGAACTTGTTTTCTGCAAAACTAGGGTATGACGTTAGGTAAGGGTCAAGAAAAAAATGCACTTTTTTTAAATTTCCTGAAAAACAAAAGGCTCCTGCCAGATTGAACAGAAGCCTTTCGCCGGTTGCTAACGGAAATTATTTCAAGATCGTCACCGTACCGTTGTATTCGTATTTTTTATCATTCTGCGAATCGCGGAACCTGATCGTCCAGGTGTAAACACCTTCTTTAACGAGCTGTCCGGCATACGTTCCGTCCCATTCGCCGTTTACGTCATTCGATTCGAACACGATCTCGCCCCAGCGGTCGAAGATCAGCATCGTGTAGCTGTAAGGATCGAATCCGGAAGAGAATACCGCGTGGAATGTATTGTTGTAAGCGTCGCCGTCCGGTGTGAACGCATTCGGAACGAAGAATACCAGTTCTTCACGAATTTGAACGGTCAGCGTGGCCACATCGGAACAGCCGCCCGGATTGGTTGCCGTGAGCGTTACCGTATAGCTTCCTGCCTCGGCCGGATAAGTATGATTCGGATGTTCGGCCGTGCTGGTTGTTCCGTCACCGAAATCCCAGCTGTAGGAAGTCGCATTGGTCGATTCGTTCGTGAACTGGAATACCGGGTTGGTTTCGGTCTGAATGGTCGGCGTTGCCGTGAAAGCAGCATTCGCATTCGGCAGCACACAAATATAGATCGGAACCGATTGCGTAGCCGAACAGCCGTTTGTAGTGCTTGTCAGCGAGATCGTGTAACAGCCGATGCCGTTAAAAGTATGGCTCACCGATCCTGTCTGAGTGGAAGTTGTTCCATCACCGAAATCCCACAATACGGAGCCGCTGGCTGGAGAAGACTGATCGGTAAACGTAACGGTCAGCGGAGCACAGCCGGTCAAGTTATCGGCAACGAACTGAACGGTCGGAACCGGATTCACTGTGATCGTTATAGTTCCCGGAGCCGAGCAAGGCTGGTTCGGTGTATACGTAATGTTATTCGCACCTGAATTGGCGGCCGAAGGATCGAACTGACCGGTTGCCGCGTCAATGATGCCCGGTCCTGACCACGTTCCGCCCGGAATGGTGGAAGTGAGGTAAACAGGCGGCTCGTTGTTGCAAAATGGTCCCGCTGGCGTAATCACTGCCGCTGTGGCGGTATTTATTACAACGGTTGTTGAAGCGGTGGAAGAACAGCCGCTGGCGGTTACCGTTACGGTGTATGTTCCTGCGTCGGTCAGCTGAACCGGATCGATCACCGGATTCTGGTCGGTAGAGGAGAATGTTCCAGGTCCCGACCAGCTGTAAGTCGCTCCGGTGAAAGCGCCGGAAGTGAGATTCAGCGCATCGCCGGTACACAATGGTCCGTTATTGGCAGCTGTAGCCGTCGGAATCGGATTCACGGTAATTGTATAGCTTTCCGGCGTTCCGACACAGGTTCCGAAGGAAGGTGTAACGGTAATTGTGCTGGTAATCGCTGTCGTTCCGGCGTTGGTACTTGTGAACGCTGCGTAATTGCCGTTTCCGGAAGCTCCGAGTCCTATTCCTGTATTATCGTTGGTCCAGCTGAAGCTTGCGCCCGTTGGTGTGCTGGCAAAGGCCGAAGCCGGTACGTTGGCGCCCGCACAAACGGTTACGTTCGCTGGTGCAGTCATCGTTGGCGTTTGTCCGACAGTGATGGTATAGATTTCAGGTGCTGCGTCACAGCCTGCCAGTGTTGCATTCACGGTGATCGTTGCGGTAATGCTTCCCGCTCCCGGATCACCGGCAGTGAATGCGGCATAATCGCCATTTCCGGAAGCGCCGAGGCCAATCGTCGTGTTGTCGTTATCCCAGTTGAATGTCGCAGCTGCTGGTGTAACGTTGAATGCCGATCCGGCAATGTTATCACCTTCACAAGCAGTCACGTCGGCTACAGGATCGATCACCGGAATCGGGTTCACGGTAATCGTGTAATTCACCGGTGTGCCGACGCAGGTTCCGAAAGCTGGCGTTACGGTAATAGTGCTCGTAATAGCTGTTGTTCCGGCATTCGTCGCAGTGAAAGCGGCATAATCGCCGTTCCCCGAAGCACCGAGTCCTGTTCCTGTGTTATCGTTGGTCCAGCTGAAGCTGGCACCTGTTGGTGAGCTGGCAAAAGCCGAAGCCGGAACGTTGTCGCCTGCACAAACGGTAACGTTCGTCGGTGTGGTCATTGTTGGCGTTTGCCCGATTGTAATGGTATAGGTTTCCGGTGTTGCATCACAGCCTGCCAATGTTGCATTGACGGTAATCGTAGCCGTTATGCTTCCTGTTCCCGGGTTTCCGGCTGTGAAAGCTGCATAATCGTTCGTCCCGGAAGCACCTAGCCCGATGCTCGTATTGGAGTTCGTCCAGCTGAATGTTGCTCCTGCAGGTGTGCTGCCGAATGCCGAACCTGCTACGTTATCACCTTCACAAGCGGTTACATCGGCAACCGGATTGATAACCGGAACCGGGTTAACCGTAATGGTATAGCTTTGCGGTGTGCCTACACAGGAACCGAAGGCCGGCGTGACGGTCACGGTGCTCACAATGGCTGTTGTTCCTGCGTTGGTTGCGGTAAACGATGGAGTATTGTTATTGCCTGAAGCGCCAAGTCCTGTTCCCGTGTTGTTATTGGTCCAGCTGAAGCTTGCTCCAGTTGGCGTACTGGCGAATGCCGAAGCCGGAACGTTATCGCCTGCACAAACAGTAATGTCGGTCGGATCGGTCATCGTAGGTGTATTGCCGACCGTGATCGTATACGTTTCCTGAACGGCGTTACATCCGGCCAGGGAAGCGCTCACGGTAATGGTTCCTGTGATCGCACCGGCTCCCGGATTGGTAGCAGTAAAGGATGCGTAATCGCCGTTTCCGGAAGCTCCGAGACCGATGTTGGTGTTGGAGTTCGTCCAGGTAACGTTGGCTCCGGCAGGTGTAACGACAAAGCCCGATCCTGAAATGGTCTGACCTGTACATTCGGTAATGTCTGCGACAGGTGAAATAACCGGAACCGGATTCACGGTAATCGTATAATTCACCGGAGGACCCGAGCACGTTCCGAAAGCCGGCGTAACAGTAATCGTTCCTGTGATCGGTGCAGTTCCACTATTGGTTCCCGTGAAAGCTCCGTAGTTATTGGTTCCGGAAGCTCCGAGGCCGATATTCGTATTGGAGTTTGTCCAGCTGAAACCAGCGCCAGCAGGTGTGCTTGTAAATGCCGAAGCCGGTACTGTTGCTCCTGCACAAACAGTTACGTTGGCCGGTGCTGTCATGGTCGGCGAAGGATTTACGGTAATCGTATAGTTCACCGGTGTTCCGGTACAGGTTCCGAAGGCTGGCGTAACGGTGATCGTTCCGGTGATCGGTGCACTCGTTGCGTTGGTTCCTGTGAAAGAGCTATAGTTGCTGACTCCCGAGCCGCCCAATCCGATGTTCGTATTGGAGTTCGTCCAGCTGAAAGTCGCTCCCGGCGGCGTACTGGAGAATGCCGAGGCCGGAACGGTTGCGCCTGCACAAACGGTCACGTTCGCCGGAGCTGTCATCGATGGAAGAGGATTGATGGTGATCGTGTAATTCACCGGTGTTCCGGTACACGTTCCGAAAGAAGGAGTAACGGTGATCGTTCCGGAAATCGGAGCGGCCGTTGCGTTTGTTCCGGTGAAAGCGCCGTAGTTATTGCTTCCCGAAGCGCCGAGACCAATGTTCGTGTTGGAATTCGTCCAGTTGAAAGTTGCTCCGGTCGGTGTGCTGTTGAAGGCCGAGGCCGGCACGGTAGCACCTGCACAAACGGTCACGTTCGCGGGCGTTGTCATGGTCGGAACCGGGTTAATGGTGATTGTGTAATTGACCGGTGTTCCGTTACAGGTTCCGAAAGACGGTGTAACGGTAATCGTTCCCGAGATCGGTGATCCTGTACCATTTGTTCCTGTGAATGAGCCGTAGTTGTTGGTTCCCGAGCCACCCAATCCGATAGTGGTATTGGAGTTCGTCCAGCTGAAATTCGCGCCTGCCGGTGTACTGGTGAAAGCTGAAGCAGGAACGGTTGCGCCCGCACAAACGGTCACGTTCGCCGGAGCTGTCATCGTTGGAGTCGGATTCACGGTGATCGTATAGTTCACCGGCGTTCCGCTACACGTTCCAATGGAAGGTGTCACGGTAATCGTTCCGGTGATCGGAGCGCCCGTTGTATTCGTTCCTGTAAAAGCACCGTAGTTGTTGGTTCCCGAAGCGCCCAGTCCGATGTTCGTATTGGAGTTCGACCAGTTGAAAGTCGCCCCGGTTGGTGTGCTGGTGAAAGCCGAAGCCGGAACGGTTGCTCCTGCACAAACGGTGACGTTTGCCGGAGCTGTCATCGTCGGAGTCGGGTTCACGGTGATCGTGTAGTTCACCGGTGTTCCGGTACAGGTTCCGATGGCCGGGGTTACGGTAATGGTTCCGGTAATTGGTCCCGTTGTCGCATTCGTTGCCGTAAAAGCACCGTAGTTATTGACTCCCGATCCGGCTAGTCCGATATTGGTATTGGAATTCGTCCAGTTGAAAGTTGCTCCTGCAGGTGTACTGCTGAAAGCCGAAGCCGGAACGGTAGCGCCCGCACAAACGGTTACGTTGGCCGGTGCGGTCATGGTCGGACGCGGATTGATTGTAATGGTGAAAACGACCGGCGTGCCGTTACAGCCTGATGCGCTTGGTGTAACGGTAATGGTGGCCGTGATCGGCGTACTGCCGGCATTGGTGGCCGTAAAGCCCGGCAAACTGGTGCCGGAGCCCGATCCACCGAGCCCGATTCCGGTATTTGAATTCGTCCAGCTATACGTAACACCTGTTGTTGCACTCGAGAATGGCGTCGCCGGAACGGCTGCTCCTGCACAATGCGTCTGGTTGCTGATCGGGTTCATCACAGGTGACGGATTCACCACAATCGCCTGCGAAGTAGTATTCGTACAGCCGCTGGCAGAAGTCACGGTGAGTGATGTCAGGTAAGTTCCCGGTGTGTTGTAAGTCTGTCCGCCGGGTGTGGCAGAAGTGCTGCCGTTTCCGTTCCCGAAATCCCAGTCGTAGGAAGTTGCAGCGATACTACTGTTGGTGAAGCTCACGTTCAGCGGAGCACAGCCGGAAGTAGGTGTGGCCGTATAGGCAGCGGTCGGTGCCATAAGGAATGTACCGCCCCAGGTGAAGTCGTAACCGGTATTGTTGTCTGTATAGTTATCGAGGATAATCACATAGGTTCTTCCGACAGTAACGGTTACCGGCGGACAAAATTCAGCTGCTAGAGCGGCAGAACCACCATTGGTAGGGCAGGTGGTGCTTTGAACCGAAGACATCCCGCAAGGGTTTCCGGCAGCGCCGTTGTAGTTGTAATTACAGGCGATTTCCGTTCCCGGACAACCGTTCGTAATGTCGTACATCGCCCAGTCGAGCTCGGCTCCCGCATAAGGATTCGCAGCCCATTCACAAGTTCCGGTCTGACCTACCGTAAACTGGTAGAAAATCGGACGTTGAAGCGAGGCCGGTCCGAAAATGTCTCCGAAGCAGGAAGGCGAAAACGCGTTGTTGTTATTCGGAAATGTCGGAACACTGAACATATTCTTGTTACAGATGCGCGTAGCCGTAGCACAGCTTGCTCCGGTTCCTGCCGGTGGCGTCGTACTGTTGAAGCAGATCGTGAACGTACCGTTGGTCCCGTTTGTTTCTACGCTCACCCAGACCTGCGTTCCCACAGGATAAGTAAAGGATGACGTAGCGGTTCCTGCACCCGTGGCCGAGCCGCAATGATTGTATGTTGCCGAGCCACAGGCTGTGCTTTGCATAGTAACGACCATAGCGGTTGCCGGTGAAGCGCCGCTTGGCGTTGCCGTGATCACGTTATCAGCGCCAGTAGCGATGTAGGTAAACCAGATTTCATTCCCGGCCGCTCCGTTGTCGCAGGCGTTGGTTGTATTGTCACTGGTCGCCGTAGCGTTGGTCGTATTGATACAAACCTGTCCCGATGCGGGAATCGTTACAACCTGTGCAGTGGCACAGTTGTCATTGGCAGGCTGTGCAAAACTGAAAAACGGGAGGAAAAAGGTCGCAAGGGCCACGGCCCTCGAACCGAAGAATTTAGAATTCATAGACAACCTCTTTTGTAGTAGTAGATAATTGCTGGATTTCTTGCTCGGAGAACACGACTACGGTTACGATATCGCTGTAACGCAGGTACGCTCTCTCGGCCGGCTTGCGGGCCTGGCGAATGTCATCGCAGACTGTTGCAGGCAGCTGTGGAAGCCCACGCGTATGCATCTGAATCTGATACGTGTACTTAAGTTCTTCGCAAAACCAGGGAGTTTCCGTCGTTTGAACGGTATCGCTTGTAAAAGAAGTTGACAGCCAAAGCAATAGCAAGGCAGTAAAAAGGGGGGCGACCTTCATAGTAGTGTTTTTATTTCAACAAGTTGACGTGAATATACTCACTCGGTTGGCCTGAAATGAAAAAAAGCCCTTCGAAAAGAGCTTTTCATGTTAAAATAAACAAAAACAATAGATATTGTTAAAATTTATAGCTTATTCCCATGCTTGGAAGGAAAGGGAATTGATAGATCACCTGGTTGCTGATACGGTTTACGTAGAAAATATTGTTGCGGTCGTAAACGTTGGTAATGCTCGCAATCAATTCAAGCTCAGTCTTGTTTTTGAATTCGAAGCGCTTTTTCACCGTGATATCGAGACGGTGGTAGTATGGCAAACGCTTGCTGTTGAAATCGCCGAGCAGGAGCCACACTTTATCGGAGTTGCTGCTGGAATAGTCGCTCGTAGAACCTTCGCCGAAGCTTTCGCCCTGGTAGAAGCCTGCTGTCGGCGTGAACGGCAGTCCGGAACCGAGGTTCCAGCGGATGTTCAGCTCGAGGTCTTTTTTGCTTCCGAACAGGTAGGTTCCCACGAGGTTCACGTTGTGACGACGGTCGAATACCGGAGCATAAGTAGCGAAACCATCCCAGCGGGTCGATTTTCCGTAAGAGTAAACTCCCCAGAGGAAGATACGCTCACGGGAATACTTCACGAGTACATCCACACCGTAAGAAACACCCGATTCGATCAGGAAGTCTTTCTTGAATACGTCATCCACATCCGAGAACTCGGAAACATCGTCGTAGATCTTGTTCACGTTGATGTTGCTCAGCTGCGGGAAGTATTTGTAATATCCTTCCAGGTTAACGCTCAGGCTCTTGTTGATATCGTATTCCGTTCCGAGGATCGCATGCCAGGAGTACTGGATACCGTTTTTCGGGTGACGAACATTTCCGGAAGGTGTCGTGAAATCCTGCTGTACGTTGGTCGGTGCGGAAAGCAAACCGTTGAAGAGGTTCACTACGTCGCGGTCGGAAGAAGCTGAAGTAAAGTTCTGCGAGTAACGTCCGCCGGCGAGCTTGATGCGCCATTTTTCGCTTGCGTTGTATTTCAGACCGAGGCGTGGCTCCGGTGAAATCGTTCCGAGGGAAGCGTACACCTGCGTACGGAAACCCGGTTGAACAACCCAGCGGCTGGTAACCAGCTTGTAGTTGAAATACGCACCGATCTCCGTTGTAAAGGTCTTCGATTCGATTTTTGAAGCGATTTCGTTGTAAGTGGTGAAGCTCGTGTTGAAAAGGTTGATGTTGATACCGTAATCGATCTGGCCTTCGTTCTTGCGGAAGTAAGTGAAATCGAATCCGAGGTCTGCACCGCCGATAGAGCTGATGCGCGGCTCGGAGTTAGCTTCGTTGAATTCGGTTTCGTAGTTCGATCCATTCAGGTGACCGCGGATGAATACCGGCGAGCCTTGCGGAACGAGTACAAACGACATACCACCGCCCGTTTGCTTGAATGTCAGGTTGGCAATGCCGGAATAATCCACCGCATCGTCGTTGTGGAACCCGAAGAACGAGAATTTCGAACCGGCTCCGGAAGCAAGCGTGATCTTACCGTAAACGTCGGTGAAGCTGTACGGAAGTCCGTTTCCATTGTTCACACCGCGGTAAAGCGACTTGGCCGTGTAATCGAGCAGGGAGTGTTTTCCGGAGAAAATGTAGGATCCGGAACCGCCGCCCGGTTTTTTGGATTTGTAAAGCGGACCTTCCAGCACCAGCTTTCCNNTTTTCCCCCGAAGTCTTTTTTGTTACCGTCGCGGTAAGTAATATCCATGATCGAAGAAATACGACCACCGTATTTGGCGTCGAAACCTCCGGTATAAATGTCAACGTTTTTCACCAGCTCGGTTTCGAAAATCGAGAAGAAACCGATAGAGTGGAACGGGTTGTAGATCGTCATACCGTCGAGCAAGACCTTGTTCTGGATCGGCGTACCACCGCGTACATAAAGCTGTCCACCCTGGTCACCCGTAGTTACAACGCCCGGTGTTACAGAGAACGCACCCACGATATCGTTTTCCGCACCCATCGAAGGAATGCGCTCGATCGCAGCTTTGTCGAGCTTGATCTGCGACATCAATACTTCGGTTTTCTTGCGTTTTGTTTCGGCCGAGATCACGAATTCGTCGAGGTCTGTTCCTGCGTCGGGTGGAAGCAGGTCGAGACGAAGGTCTGTGATACCATCTTTTTTCGTTACGGATACTTCACGCTCATACAATTTGAAATCGAAGCCTTCCACCTGAATGACATAAACGCCCATTCCCACTTGCGGGATGGAAAAGAACCCGTTCACGTCGGTTTGAGCAAAAAGAATGGCTTTGCCTTCTTCGGTCGGGATCAGTGACACACGCTGGAACGGAACCGCTTCACCGTTGGAGTTGTCATAGACGAATCCCCGGATCGTATGGTCCTGAGCAAAAGAAAGGCAGGAAAAAAAGGCAATAGCAATAAAGGAGAGAAAAAACTTCATAAGCGATTCAGTAAACAAGTCTTTTGAGTGCGTCCGAAGTTACATATTTAACGCTAAACGCCTATATGATTGTCGAGAAAATGACTAAACAGGCGTTTCATTGAGTAATCGGTACCGCAGTTATTTTGTGTGTATTTCTATTCTATTATAACGGGTTGTATTTTCGGTAAACGCTCTATATCAGCTTTACTGAGCCTGATCGGAGTTTTTTTTGCGCCGCAGTTTGTTTCGGTTCCGGGAGCATGCAGGTCAAAGCTCAGGTCAATGATTGCGCCGCTGTTCGCAGTAACGATTAGTTCACACTCGCAGGTTTTGAAATCGGGATGCTCGATGTGTACGCGATAAGTTCCGTTGCCGACATCCGGAATACTGAAAAAACCGTATTCGCTGGTTTCGATTTCGAGAGCCGGTTTGCCTGCTTCCAATGGAATAAGCTCCACGCATTGAAAGGGGACAGGTTCATGTTTTTCATCGTCAAAAACAAAACCACGAACGAAATGCTTTTGATCCTGTGCAAAGGAAAATCCCGAAAGCCATACGAAAGCAATACAGAAAAGTAAACGGTTCATAAGCAGGAAAGAATCTGCCTGAAACTACTTATTAGCAGTTGATTGTTGCGAAGCAAAATGGTAAAGTCGTCGTTTTATTGACTGGCCTGTTCCGTATCATTTTTTTGCGCGCAGAGCGAGCTTCGCTGTTTCCCAGTAAACATCCATTTCGGACAGCGTCATGTTTTCGAGCTGCATATTATCGGCTTTAATTGCGCTTTCCATCATCGTGAACCGCTGAATGAATTTTCGGTTGGTGCGTTCCAGCGCATCTTCCGGATTGATTTTCAGGAAACGGGCGTAATTCACCATCGAGAATAACAGATCGCCGAATTCTTCTTCCACAGCCTCCAGGTTGCCGGAATCACGCGCTTCGTCGAGCTCGTCGAGCTCTTCGGTCACTTTGTTGCGCACGTCCCCGATATCGCTCCAGTCGAAACCAACGCCTTTTACTTTGTCCTGGATGCGGATCGCTTTCACCAGCGCCGGCAGCGATCCCGGAACGCCTTCCAGCACGGATTGCTTGCCTTCTTTGAGCTTCAGCTTTTCCCAGTTCGCTTTCACTTCGTCTTCGGTTGCCGCTTCGACATCCCCATAAATATGGGGATGACGGTAAATCAGCTTTTCGCAGATTGTATTCAGCACGTCGGCAATGTCAAACGTATTCGTTTCGGAAGCGATCTTGGAATAAAACACCAGGTGGAGGAACAGATCGCCCAGCTCGCCTTTGATGCCCTGCATGTCGTTGCTGATAATCGCATCGGCCAGCTCATAAGTTTCTTCGATCGTCAGATGACGCAGACTGTCGATGGTCTGTTTCTGGTCCCACGGACATTTGGCGCGCAGGTCGTCCATAACATTCAGCAGCCGGTTGAAAGCGATCAGTCGCGGATCGTTCGGATCGATGGGAGTTTGTGCTTGTTCCATGAGGACAAAGTTACTCAAAGAAGGACGTCAGGACTTTAAGACTTCAGGATTTTAAGACTAAGTAATAACACACCCCCACACTCACACACAAACTCACACTGAAAAGACTGAAGACCGGAGACCGGCTGACTATAAAGAAAAACTGATAAATTTGCGTGTCATGTATAAATGGTTCTGCCTTTTCCTTTTGCCGCTTACATCGATTGCGCAGCAGACGAGCGTAGAGCCCTATTATTTCTCAATCAAGCCAAAGGCAGGGTTCCTGGCTGCTCACCGCGGCGTGATGGGACACCTTCCGAAAGAACACGCGATTGGCGGCGAGATTTCCTTCTACAAGCGCTTCGCCGAATGCAAGAAATGGCAATCGGCTTATCATCAGCCATACGCCGGAGTTACGCTCTACGGATCAACGGTCGGCAACAATGCCATTCTCGGACAGGCTTTCGGCGTTTACGGTTTCATCGAATTTCCTTTTATCGAAAGCCGCCGTCATGTGCTCACTGGAAAATTAGGCTCGGGCGTAGGCTACATTACCAAAGTGTTCGACCAGGAAACGAATCCGAAGAACGTGGCGATGAGTACCCACGTGAACGCTTTGATCTGTATCGGCCTGCAGGGAAGAATCCGCATCGGCCAAAAAGACGAGTTGCTTTACAGCTTCGATCTGACGCATTTATCCAACGGTTCTTACCGCGTTCCGAATCTCGGACTGAACATGCCGTTCATCGGGCTGGGCTATGCCCATAATTTCATGTGCCGCGAAAAACCTTCCGACAGCTCGCTGGTACACCAGGCCGATGTCCGGACGCCGTTCTTCCGCAACTGGAAATGGAGTGTCATCGGTGTAATTTCTTCGAAAGAAGTTTTTCCGACCGGCGGCAGGCAATATCCCGTTTATGCGCTGTCGATCAGCAAGCGCAAAGTGTTTCGTGCGAAAACAGGAATGGAAATTACACTCGATCTCATTTCGAAGCAGGCGCTGATGGGCTATAAATCCTACGTTCCGAAAACACAGTGGCAGATCTTCCAGGTCGGCGGCTACGTCGGTTATGTTTTGCCGCTCGATCGTTTCCACTTCGTGCTGGGAATGGGCGCATACATCAAAGACCGCTACAACGCCGACAATCGCTTTTATCATCGTCTGGGCATGCGTTACCAATTCGATAACGGCCTGGTGGCAAACCTGACGCTCAAGGCGCATTGGGCCCGTGCCGATTACATCGAATGGGGAATAGGTTACACCTTCAGAAAAAACAGGAAACCATGAAACAGCTGTGCGTTTTCACTCTGCTCGTTGTAGCATTGCTCGGCTGCCGGAAGCCGGAAAATCGTCAGTGCTGGAAATTTACCGGTGACGAAAAGACCATTGAAATTCCACTGGAATCGTTCGACCGCCTGGCACTTTATCCGCACATTGCCTACGAGCTCGTTCAGGATTCGCTGGACAAGATCGAGATCCGTGGCGGCGAAAACCTCGTGAATCACATTTCATACGAGGTTAAGAACGGCTTACTGGAAATCCACAACAACAATAAATGTGCATTTCTGCGCAATGCGAAAAAAGAGCTGGTTGTAACGATCCATTTCACGCAGCTGTACAACATTCATTACGAAGGGACGGAATACCTGAAAGGAAAGATCCATTCGGATTATTTCACACTGATGGTGCGCGACGGCGCCGGTCCTGTAACGCTTGACATGCAATCCAAGATCATCAGTGCCGATATTTCACATGGTTGGGGTGACTACACGCTGACCGGCGAAACGGAATATGCGCGCATTGCTGCACGAAGCAACGGTTATTGCAATACGTTCGGACTGGAAGTAACGGATTCGATCTATGTGGCTTCGGAAACGCCCGGAACGGTCAAAGTAAGGGCTAACGGGATTCCACTGCGAGGCTATACGAAAGCGAATGGCGATATCTGGTACCAGGGAACGCCTTCGTTGATCAGCGTGCTCTGCACAAACGGAGGAGAAGTGCTCGATAAGAATTGACCCCAACAAAAAATGGAAAATTCCAAAATGGGGTTTTCCACTTTGAAATTTTCCATCTTAGCCTAACGAGGGCAAATTTACTTTCCGCGCTTGAGTTGCATCAATACTTTAAATGCCTTGTCTACATGGTCCTGTTTCACGATGATGGTGAACTCGTTGGCCGTAGAAACAACTTCTACGATGTTGAGTCCTTCCCACGCAAGGTGCTTCAGGATGTAATAGTAAACACCGTAGACTTCTGAATTAACCGCAGGCAGTTTCACGGTGATCGATGCAAGATCCAGTGTGTGCGATTTCAGACGCTCGTTGATAAGCAGGTTCCCGATTTTCGACGAAATGCTGGAAGAAGCAATGATCGTTGTTTCGGTCACACCGCGGCAGATCGTGTAGAACACGTCCGAGTCGGAGTTTACCAGCTGCACAAGGTCAGCTTGTTTTTGGCGAAGCGATTCAGTGTTTTCAAACGTATAATCTTCCAGGTTGCTGCGAACGAGAAAATCCCCAAGCTCACCGATAATGTTGGTGATTTTGAGGTTTAAACGATGGTAAAGACCGGGTGACATACGCTTGATCGCCATAACGATAGCGCCTTCCTTGACTTCTTTACCAAGGGTCTCCTCGATTTCAGGCTTGATTTTCCTGGCAAGGGAGGAAATATTGATCAGGTCGTCCGTCATCGCTTCACGTAGAAACGGACTTCTCCCGATAATTTCCTCGGTGATTTTTCCAATAGATAACATAACTGAGTATGAGTTTAACAGGTGTGCAAATTTAAACATTCGCGGTTATGTTTTTAAACATAAGAAACAATTAAATAAAGAAGAATGAATATTAACTTCCTTTGAGTGAAGGAAAACCGCTTTTCAGCGAGGATTTGTTCGAACCTTCATTTTTAACGGAAAAACGGCCTTTTTAAGCTCTTTTTGACTGAAAAAACGACTAATTCGATATAGTATTTAGGAGAAGTGATCAATGAGGATCAATAGTAAGAGTTAGCAGTGAACAGTTTGTGTAGGAAAAGTTGTTGCCGGTGACAGTAAGTATTAAATAGTGAACGCTTTGCAGTTTTGGACGAAAGGGAGATGAATCTCAGTAACCGATGTCCACTTCCTCACTGTTCACTACGCTAATTGATGAATGATTTCCCGAACATACGAAAGTGCCAGGTTGAGCTGCTGCTGCTGATCGAGATCGCTGTTGTCAATTACAATAGCGTCATCTGCTTGTTTGAGCGGACTTTCGGCACGCGTGCTGTCGAGATGATCTCGCTCTAAAAGATTCTGCGTCACTTCCGCACGTGTTACTTTCATGCCTTTGGTGGTGAGCTCGAGGAAACGACGCTCGGTTCGGATATCGATCGAAGCAGTGAGGAATAGCTTCAGCTCGGCATCCGGAAATACGACAGTTCCGATATCGCGGCCGTCCATTACGACACCACCGATGCGACCCAATTCCTGCTGTTCTTCTACCAGTTTATGGCGCACTTCCCTGATCGCCGAAACGGGACTTACGAGCTGCGAGATCTGCATCGAGCGAATGGCTGCCGAAACGTCTTTTCCATTCAATAATAACGGATGTTCCTTGCCTTTTTCCATGAGCTTGCCGAAACGGAGCTCGATATCGGGCAACGAACGAATAATACCTTCCTTGTCAATCGCTCCTTCAACGATCAGACCGCTTTCAAGGGCGTAAAGCGTTACGCCACGGTACATGGCCCCGGAATCGATGAAAACATACTGCAGGGAAGCTGCCAGCGCTTTGGCGAGGGTGCTTTTTCCACACGATGAATAGCCATCGATCGCAATGTTGATTTTCTTCTGGTCTTTCATCGTACCGGGAAGCGATTTTGAATTTTTCAAGGTAAAAGTAATGAATCCCGTGGTGATTTCAAATGGTCTTTTGCTGCATATAAAAGGGCATCCCGGAAGTGCGGAACGCCCTTTTCAGACTGTTTGATGCAATCAGAAACGCCAGCCGAGACGGAATGCTCCGAGGACGTTGTTGCCGTAAAAGCTCATTTTTTCTTCCGGCTGAAGAGCGGAAGAAACGGTAATACCGCCGCTGGTTACACTGGTTTCACCTTCTTTCTGTGTAATCGCCTGCAGACCGAATCCGATCTCGGCTCCTAAGTAGAAATGCTCGGTGAAGTAAAAGTCGGTCCCGGCTACGATGTTGAATCCGAAAAGCGATACCGGTTGAACGCTTTCTTCCTGGTAATCGTCGATATAAATGCTGCCATCGGTGTTGTTGCCTTCCGTGATGACTTTTCCGCCTCCGAAGAAGACTTCAAGCCCTGCATACGGCGACAAACGGTCTGTTCCCCCAAAATGATATTCTCCACCGATGCCAAGGTTCCAGGCATTGCTGCGGGTGATGTATTCGCCGGAAGCTCCCTGTGTTACGTTCGGGCCTTCATAGAACAGCTGCGTGTATTTCTGGCTGTAGACTCCTAAAGTAACGCGCGCTGCGATGTTGTCAGCAAGGAAATAACGAAAGCGGATGGAAGGCGAGTTGAAGGTAAGCGTGTTGGCGTTCCAGCCGATCTGTCCTTCGAGCGACATCGGCGTGCCGGCATCCGGTTTCTGGGCCAGGATGGTTCCCGAGAGCAGTAAACCGCCAAGCAGTAAGTTAACGTGTTTCATAAGTGCGTTTTGTTTGATTAAAACGAATGTAGCAAAACTTCCCGATGCTGTTGGAAACAAAGCTCAAAAAAGCAGCTGTCAGGAATAAAAAAAGGGGCGGAAAAACCGCCCCTTTATAAAGGTTCTTGTCAATGGATTAGAATCTCCAACCCAGACGGAATTGACCCATGAAGTTGTTACCCAGAGTAGACTCTTTCTCTTCAGCACGGATAGGACCAGATACTGTAGTACCACCTGAAGTTACGCTAGCTTCACCTTCTTTCCATGTAGTGGACATCCAGCCGAAACCAAGCTCCATACCTACGTAGAAGTTCTCAGCGAAGTAGTAGTCTGTACCAGCTACCAGGTTCACACCGAACATAGATGTAGGAGTCTCGGAAGTCTCAGAGTAGTCAGCAACGTAAGAAGTACCATCAGAGTCAGTACCTTCAGTTGTTACTTTAGAGCCACCGAACATGATGTCGATACCTGCGTATGGAGACAGACGATCTGTTCCAGCGAAGTGGTATTCAGCACCGATTGCAGCACCCCAACCATTGTCTTTAGTGATGTATTCTCCGGAAGCACCTTCTGTTACACCTGGTCCTTCGTAGAAGTTCTCAGTAGTTTTAGTGTTGTCTACCATCAGCGTTACACGAGCTGCGATGTTGTCAGCAAGGAAGTAACGGAAACGGATAGCAGGCGCATCGAAGCTCAATGTTGAAGCATTGAAACCAAGCTGACCTTCCAATGTCATCGGAACGCTTGCATCAGGTTTTTGTGCCAAAACAGCACCTGACAGGATAATCCCACCAACTAATAAACTCAACTTTTTCATAACTTTTTTAAATATTGGTTTGAGCGAAAGTAGGTAAAACTTCTCTTATAGCAAGCGATATTTATTAACATAAATGAGTGAATAACGCGTCTGGGTGCTTATTCTGCTGATTCTCGGAATCCCATGGTGAATTCGCCGAAACCGCGTAGAATGGGCGTTCCGGACTCTTTAAAGCTGCTTTTTTCAGCCTTTTTTGACGAAAGGAATACTGATTGTCAGGTGGTTCTGATAGCCGGCAACGGAATAAGCCATCAAACCGTAGTCGAGCGAGAAGCGTTTGAAGTACATGCCAACGCCAAAGCTGAATCCGGCCAGTCCGGGACGCTGAACGACCTTGAGCTCCTGGCGGCGGTTGTAGTCGAACGCAACGCGCAGGTGCAGCTTTTGTCCGAGCAGAATTTCCGTTTGAACAACAAAATGACGGGAAAGCTTTTCAACAAAACCGGGCTTCTTTACGGCAATGACTTCGCCGGTTAGCGGGTCGATCTTGTCGCGGGCGTTCGGATCATTATAGGTAAGGTCCCACTGTTGCAGGTGCTGTCCCAAAAGTGAAAAACGAAAAGGAGCATGGCGCAGCTTGTGGGAAACGCCGAGCTGAATTTCCAGCGGAAGATCGCTGCGGGTGCCGTTATAGCCTTTCCATTGTATTCCTAAATTCCTCACAACGCCTGAAATAACGAGTCTTTTCTCGTCATCTGTGTAACATCCGCCGATATCGAGCGAGTTCCCGAAGGCGGTATAGGAATCGAGCTGAGAGTAAATCGTATTCAACGTTGCACCGATATGCATGCGCTCGTTGATGCTTTTTCCGGCACTGACTCCAAGGATGAAATCGCCGGGTGAAAAAGTCCCCAGATCGGCTCCGTTAATGTCGGTTCGCTGCATTTTTCCATAAGAAACATAGCGGAAATGCGCCGCGCCCGTGAGCTTGCCGAACTGGTGTGCGTAGTTCAATCCTCCGATGTTGATCCCGCCGGCCATCAATGCCTGACTGATGGAGCCGTTTCCATGCATGTCGCCGTTTAGCAACGCCGGGTTCTGTACCGCCAGATTGGCGTCTTTGTCGCGCGCCGTAATGAAATCGCCACCCAATCCTGCTGCTCTTGCACTATAAGGAAGATTAAGAAAATTAAACCCGGTGATGCCGCCCGTCTGGGCGCTTGCGAGCGTCGCAGTAAATACAAAAACGAGAGGTAGCACTTGTTTCATAGGACACTTAACGCGCATTTTTAATTTTTAGTCTTTGGTTCCGTCATTCGGTCTCCAGTCTCCGGTCGTCCGGTCTCCAGTCTAACGTCAAACAGTCTAATGTTTAAAGTCCCAAAGCTTTACGTTTTCCCGCCGGCAATTTCGCTGCGATAAGCTGATAGGCATCCTGAAGCAACGCTTCCCATTCTTTATAGGAGAAACGGCGAATATCGTCCGTATGGATCCATTTATAACGCGCCATATAAGGAGCGGGCATGCAGCCGGGCGCTACCGAAAGCCGCTCGAACGTTTCGTCGGAAGCTTTAAAAGAAGCGGAAACCGGAAAAGCGTCGGGCGCAGTCACGATGAACATTTTATCGGCTACGCAAAAGCACAGGTGATCGTCCCATTTAATATCGGTTGTCATGCCGGGGAATTGCTCACAAATGGTTTGGATTTCAGCTACAGTCATTTTTCTTAGTTGGAGAGTTTTTGAGTTATAGAGTTGAGGAGTTTTGAGTTGCTGAGTTGTAAGATTTTTAGTTTAGGAGTTTGCTATATAACTCGCCAACTAATCAACTCAAAAACTCATCAACTATCACATGTAATCTTTCAAATGCGGCGACATCTCGTCTTCGATATCTTTACGTAATTGCATGAGGCGAATGGCGTATTGTTCCATGTGTTTTTCGCGTTCGGTATCGGGCACCCACTGGCGGGATTTGCGCGGTTTCCCTTCTGCATCGACGGCAACGAAAACGATCACGCAATGGGTCGTCTTTTCGAATTTACCTTCGGTCATGCCACGGGAATAGACATCGACGGCAATGTGAATGCTCGTTGAGCCGGTATAAATAACGCGTGCCATGATCTTCACCAGGCTGCCGATCTGGATCGGACGGTAAAAACGGATTCCCCCGACATAAACCGTCACGCAATAGCCTTCCGACC
>DJFN01000062.1 GCA_002432085.1 Flavobacteriales bacterium UBA5871 | reverse complement strand
GACCAAGCGTGTAGATCAACGGGAAATAATGATCGGGCGTTGGAATGGCCAGCTGAACGCTTTTTCCGAGCTCGTTGTAACGGATCAGCGCCTGGTGGTCGCCATCGAGAACACGTTTTTTGAAAATCTCGTTGGCTTCGATGGCCCAGTCGAAACCGTAATTCGGCACGTTCAGCTTGTCGAAAGCTACCATTCCGAGGTTGTGGACCATATTGCCGCTTCCGATCAGCAGCACACCTTTTTTGCGCAGTGCCTGCAGCTCGGCTGCCAGTTCGTAATGATAGGATGCCGGCTGGTTGTAATCGATGCTCAATTGCAATACGNNCATATGACGAACGATCGTCCAGGTTCCGTGGTCGAGCCCCCAGTCGTGATCAAGACCGGCATTCGTCCTGGTAATAAGCTGCTGCGTTTCTTTCGCCAGGGCCGGATGTCCCGGAGCCGGGTATTGAACGGCAAACAGCTCGGGTGGAAAACCTCCGAAGTCGTGAATGGTTTGTGGCTTTTCCATCGCGGTGATTTTCGTTCCACGGGTAAGCCAGTGGGCCGAAATGACCAGCACCGCTTTCGGAACGGGGAGGTTTTTCACCTGTTCTTTCCACTGANNGAGCCATGACCAACGAACAACACCGGATAGGTGTAATCTTCTTCTTTCAGGACTTCCTTCAGCTTAAAAGCCGTAGTGAGCCCACCAAGCGCGGCAAATCCTAACATCGATACAAATGTGGAGCGTTCTATGAACGGTTGTTTCCACAAAGATATGATTTAAATAGTTACCATGGTAAATTAATCAGACTAATAAAAAAACCGCTGCCTGGATCAGACAGCGGTTCGACAGAAGTCTTTAAGATTTACTGAGGAGTCACGGCGGCAGATTTGCGCGCATCGATCTTCAGCAGCTCAACGATTACTTCGTTGGTAATGTTCGTTCCGTTAGCAAACAGCGCTCCCTGCTCGTCGATCACGTAGTTGAAGCCTTTCTTCTTCGCTACGAGGTCGATCGCTTCTTTCACAGTTGCAAGTGTGCGTGTGCTCAGCTCTTCGTTCATGATCTGTATTTGCTGCTCGAGCTCAGCCTGACGTGTTTCCAGCGCCTGCTGTGCGTTTGCTACGCGGTCCTGGGAGTATTTCACGATCGTTGGTGAAGTACCAGCAGGAAGCTCCGTATACTCTTTGTAGAGCTTCTTCACGTTCGCATCCATTTCGGTCAGTTCTTCAATGCCTTTTTTCTGGAAAAAGCTGATATCTTCAATTCCTTTTTTGTGGGAAGGAAGCGTATCGAGCAGGTCCTGTGTATTGACGTGTGCAACTTTCGTTTGTGCCTGGGCACCGGTAGCAGCTGTAAGCGCAATAACGAGTGCAAAAAATAATTTTTTCATTTGATGTTTGTTTTCCTGTAATTTATTGTGGTGAGGTTGCTGCTTTTGCTTTCTCTTCTTCAGCCGTTTTACGGGCATCGATTTTAAGCAGCTCGACGATCACTTCGTCTGTAATATCCATTCCGCTTGCATACAAAGCGCTGGTCTGGTCGATAACGTAGTGCAGTCCTTTTCGGTTTGCAACGATGGCAACAGCTTCTTTCACGGAAGCGATTACTTTGTCGTTCATTTCCATGCTCATCTGCTGCATCTGCTGATCGAGCTCCGCATTGCGTGTCTCGAGCGACTGCTGAAGGGTCGTTACACGGTTTTGCGAGTACTGAACAACGGTTTGCGGGCTGTTTGCAGGCAGCTTCACCAATTCCTCATAGGCTTTCTTCACCGCAGCGTCCATTTCGGTCAGCTCTTCGATACCTTTCTTCTCGATGAAGCGGATCTCTTCGATCACTTTCTTCCGGGAAGGCATGGTATCCAGCAGCTTCTGGGAGTCTACGTGTGCGATTTTGGATTGGGCTTGCGCGAACGTCATCGCAGACAGCGCTACTACCAATGCAAAAAACAGTCTTTTCATTTGCTAATTATTATGTGTCTTCTCATTACTTGGGACTGTATCCCATTTCTTTCAGCACCTCGTCGCTGATATCGAATTTACTGTCGGCAAAAACGAGGTTACTTTGGTTTGCCTTGTCAAATATAAAGCTATAATTCCGTTTGGAAGCTACCGTCTGCATCGCTTCGTAGATTTTATCCTGGATGGGTTTGATGAGCTCCTGGCGTTTCTGGAAGTAATCTCCGTTCACACCGAATCGCAGCTTCTGCATTTCCATCGCTTCGAGCTCGAGGCGTTCGATTTCTTCCTGGCGTTTTGCTTTCTCTTCTGCAGGCAGGAGATCTTCTTCCCGAAGAAAATTCTCCTTTTTCTGCTTGATCACTTCATAGCGCTCTTCAATTTCTTTGGTCCAACGTTCCGCCAGCTTATCGAGACGGTCCTTCGCTTCTTTGTACTCCGGAATATTGTTCAGAATAAATTCCGAATCAATGTAGCCGTATTTCTGAGCTGAACTGGCAAACGCTATGCCAAACACGGCCAACAGGGCCAAAATCAGGTTTTTCATAATTCAAAAGAGAATGAGAACGTCTAAGTTAGGGTTTTTATTGCTTGCTTACAATTCACCGAGGTTCATACCGATGGTGAAGCTGAACTTACCGTAATACCCCTTAGTACCAATCGATTGGTCGGACGGACCGCCGTAGCCGTTGGCATGCGGGTCGAGTCGGTCGAAGCCAAGACCGTAATCTAGTCCAAGCATACCGAACATCGGCAGGAAGATACGCACACCGACACCCGCGCTGCGCTTCACGTTGAAGGCATTGAATTTCTGGAAGCTCTGGTAAGTGTTCCCTGCTTCGGCGAATGCCAGTACGAAGAACGTTGCCTGTGGATTGAGCGAGATCGGGTAACGAAGCTCGAGGGTGTATTTCGTTACGAGCGGATCGCCACCACTGGACGACAAAGAGTTGTCTTCGTAACCGCGCAGGGCGATGATCTCACGGCCACCGAACTGGTTCACACCCGAGAGACCGCTACCACCGAGGGTAAAGCGCTCAAACGGCGTCAGGCCTTTCGACTGGTTGTAGGAGCCCATAAAACCGAATCCGAAGCGCGGCATGAGCACGAGCTTTTTGTCACGGGTCAGCGGGAAAAAGAATTCACCTGTCAGCTTGAGCTTGTAGTACTCCAGGTAACGGTATTTGTCTTGCGATGCCGCATCCGTGAAGTCGGTGCGACCACCCAGCTGCGAGTATGGAATCGATGACTTGGCCGTAAACGAGAGCTTCGAACCTTCCGTCGGGTAGATCGGCGAGTTCACCGAGTTACGCTGCAGCGCATATTTCAGGGCGATGTCGTTCGCATAACCGTTCTGGAAGTTCGGGAAGATAGACGCGTAATCCACTACGTCGTAATACTGGTACGAAAGCTCGTAGTAAGCACTGAAGTAGTCATCCGGGAATTTCTTGCGACGGCCCAGTCCGATACCGCCACCGGAGATGGAAACGCCCTGGTACGTATCCGCGCTGCGCTTGAAGTTGTTCCCGATCTGCGTGTGCGTTGCATACAGCGTAAAGGAATTCGGCTTCTTGCCACCCAGCCACGGCTCCGTGAAGGAGAAGTTGTAGCTCTGGTAGAAACGACCGTTGGTCTGCATACGAATGGACAAGCGCTGACCGTCACCGGATGGAAGCGGCGACCAGTAGCCCTGACCGAATTTAAAGGCATTGCGGATGGAGAAGTTGCTGAAGGTAAGTCCCAGCGTACCGATGATACGACCTGCTCCGTAACCTCCCGAAAGCTCGATCTGGTCGGCAGATTTTTCTTCCACGACGTATTCGATGTCGACCGTTCCGTCCTGTGGATTCGGAATCGGATTCACCTGGAAGCCCTGCTCGTTGAAGTAGCCCAGCTGAGCAAGCTCACGCTGCGTACGGATAATATCGTTCCGGCTGAAGAGATCGCCCGGCTTGGTACGGATTTCACGACGGATCACGTGCTCGTTGGTCTTGTAGTTTCCTCTGATGATGATGTTGCGGTTGCGCGCCTCGCGTCCTTCGATGACGCGCATCTCGTAGTTGATGTGATTGTCGGTTACGCTCTTTTCGATCGGCAGGATCTGGAAGAACAGGTAACCGCGGTCCATGTAAAGGGAGGTGATATCACGGCCGTCCTGGCTCATGTACAAACGCTGGTCGAGCAACGGCTTGTTGTAAACGTCGCCGTATTTGATCCCGAGCACCGTATCGAGGTAGCCGGACGTGAATTTCGTGTTCCCGATCCAGGTAATGGTCCCGAATTGGTATTTCGCACCTTCGTCGACCACGATATCGATCACGAGGTTGCGCTCGTTGACCAGGTAAACGGAATCGCGGATGATCGCCGCATCTCGGAGTCCCACACCTTTGAGCTTTTCCAGCATGGCTGCTTTGTCACGCTCATAAGCGGAAACGGAGAATTTGGAGCGTTTGAAGACACGCCAGAATGCTTTTTTCTTGGTATCCTTCATCGCGCCGCGCAGCTTCCACATTTTCACGGACGTAGCCCCCTGGATATTGACTTCCTTGATGCGTACGCGTTTTCCTTTGTTGATATCGATGAGGAAGATCTCCGCATTGTTGACCAGTGTATCCCGAACGCGATTAATGCTCACTTCGACGCTGTAGAAGCCTTTCTCACGGAAATAACCGACGATCTTGTTGCGGGTATTGAAAACGAGGTTTTCAGTGATGGTGGCGCCTGAGTTGAGGTTGATCTCTTCGCGGATTTTATCGGCCTCGCGACGGTTGACACCACGGAATTTGAAGCGCGAAAGCTTCGGACGCGGCGTTACGTTGATCACGAGGTAGATCACGCCGGCAATTTCTTTTTCAGCTTCGATGGAAACGGAGGAAAACAGGCCTTCATCCCACAGGTTGCGGATGGCGCTCGTGATCTGGTCTCCCGGAATGGTGATTTCCTGTCCCTGGCGCAGCCCGGCGATGAGCTTGATGGCATTCGGGTCGAAGTTGTCAGCACCGGTAACGCGGATCGGACCGAGCTCGTAACGCTGTGGCTTCAGGTAATTGATTTCCAGTCCACCGCCGATAGTCGTCGATGTGGGAATGGAATCGTTCTGGGCGAACGCTCCGAATGAAATGATAGTAAGGATCAGGATAATCAGTTGCTTCATGGGCTAAAGTTGTTCGGAAACCATTCCAAAACGGCGTTCGCGTGATTGATAGTCAAGTACGGCTTTGTAGAGGTCTTCTTCTTTGAAGTCCGGCCACAATACGGATGTGAAGTGTAATTCGGTATAGGCGATCTGCCAGAGCAGGAAGTTGCTCAGGCGGTATTCGCCGCTTGTACGGATGAGCAGCTCCGGATCGGGAAAGTCTGCTGTCGACATGCGGGACGAGATCAGTTCGTCGTCGATCGCTGCCGGATCGAGCTCGCCCTGCTGTGCCGCTTCGGCGATCAGTCGGGCAGCTCGTGTTATTTCCCAGCGCGCGCTGTAGTTAAGCGCCAGGATCAGATGAATGCTGTCGTTGTGGGAGGTGCGCTGCATGGCGCTGGCAAGCTCTTCACGACATTCCTGCGGAAGACCGTCACGGTCGCCGATACTGTGCAAACGCACACCGCTGCTGTTGAGCTCGTCCACTTCGTTGGAAATGGTGCGCACCAGCAGGTTCATGAGTCCGTCGATCTCTGCCTTCGGACGGTTCCAGTTTTCCGTGGAAAATGCGTAGAGCGTGAGGTATTTCACCCCGATGTTTTTCGCTGCGGTAAGTGTTTCCCGCACCGACTCAACTCCAATAGAATGACCATACAGGCGCTCCTGCCCCTGCTTTTTTGCCCAGCGTCCGTTACCGTCCATAATGATTGCAATATGGCCTGGTACATTTTCCCTGTTGATCTGGTCTAAAAGATTCATTGTTGAGTTAACGAAAATAATGAAAGAATCGTTTACGGCGTTGCAAATTTCTTGGTTTCCGCCTTATACAAAAAGAGGGAGATCCGCTTCGGCGAACTTCCCTCTTCGTCTTTTGCGGAGCCGCTTATTCAGCGAGCACCGTTACTTTATTGTCTAACATTTCCATCACGCCTCCTTTGATGTCAACCCGGATGATCTTCGGATTGCTGTCAACACGGATGTGCTTATCGGTCTGCTCGTCTGTTTCGAACGGAGCAGCAAGATCTACTTTCACCGTTCCTGCAACCAAAGCAGAGATAATGGCAGCGTGATTGTTCAGCACCTGGAACGAACCGTCCAATCCCGGAAGCTGAACTGCTTCTGCTTCACCGGAGAAGATCTTCGTTTCGGGTGTAATGATTTCCAAATGCATAGTTTCCTGATATTAGGATTTTAAGATTTCAGGACATTAAGACGAATCCTAATGTCCTGCTCTCCTAAAGTCTTGTTGTCTGTATTAAGCGTCAGCAAGCATTTTGTCACCTGCAGCGATCACATCTTCGATGGTTCCTTTCAGGTTGAATGCCGCTTCCGGATACTTATCCATCTCGCCGTCCATGATCATGTTGAATCCTTTGATGGTTTCCTGGATATCTACCAGTACGCCCGGGATTCCCGTAAACTGCTCCGCTACGTGGAACGGCTGGGAAAGGAAACGCTGAACACGACGCGCGCGCTGTACTACGAGCTTATCTTCCTCGGACAATTCGTCCATACCGAGGATGGCAATGATATCCTGAAGCTCTTTGTAGCGCTGCAGCATGCTTTTCACTCGCTGAGCACAGTCGTAGTGTGCATCACCGAGGATACGCGGTGTAAGGATACGTGACGTAGAGTCCAGTGGATCCACAGCCGGGTAGATACCAAGCTCGGAGATCTTACGGGACAATACGGTTGTTGCATCAAGGTGGGCGAAGGTGTTCGCCGGCGCCGGGTCAGTCAAGTCATCCGCAGGTACGTAAACCGCCTGTACGGAAGTAATGGAACCGTTTTTCGTTGAAGTAATACGCTCCTGCATCGCACCCATTTCAGTTGCGAGCGTTGGCTGGTAACCTACCGCAGACGGCATACGCCCAAGGAGTGCAGACACCTCGGAACCAGCCTGTGTAAAGCGGAAGATGTTATCAACGAAGAAAAGGATATCTTTTCCTTGACCTTCACCATCA
>DJFN01000054.1 GCA_002432085.1 Flavobacteriales bacterium UBA5871 | reverse complement strand
GACCACCAGGCGCTGATCCGTTACAACGAGCTCGGAAAAAGCGTTCAGCTGGCCATTCCAACGCCCGATCATTATTTCCCGTTGATCTACACGCTTGGTCTCAGTACGAAAGCCGACAACATTCAGCTTTTCAATGATCAGCTCACAGGTGGTTCCTTGACGATGACTTCTGTCCAGTTTGGATGATTATTTCGTCACAAACCTGCCTGTCGGCAGACAGGGGAGCAAAGACTAATGTACGCCCATACTGCTTAAAGGAAGCAAAGGGATTCGTTTCATTCTATTGGCTACCTTTCTTTTCAGGAATCGTTTTGGGACGAATTGCATTCCGAAAGCTTTCGGGTAGGGGTGAAATGCTTTACATTCACCAGAGTTAATCAAAACTGTTAGTGTTTTTTACAAAGAGAGGGCGGAATAATACCAGTTCCTTTGTTCCCTTAAAACCACAGATATATTGCCTTGCTCCTTTCTTGGTGAAAAACAAAAGCCCACGCATTATACGTGAGCTTCAGCAGGGGTGGTGGTTTGTGGTCGTAACTGTGTTCCTTACGGCCGTGTGACAGGTTCGATCGGTGATGGAGCTGTCGATAGGTGGCGGTGGGCTGATTATTTCGTTTATCCTATACGAAGCGGAGTTTTTCCTCCAGATGGTGCTGTACGTGGAGCAGGAGTTGGTGTCGGAGCTGGCGTCGGACGAACAGGCTCAGGCTTGCTCACAGGTGTTGGTGCCGGGCGTGAAGGCTCTGGTCTGACAGGCTCGGGACGACTTATCGGTTCCGGCTTACGCTCTTCTGTCGGTCGGGTCGTGGAACCGTTTCCGCTGCCGGATCCGGAAGAACCGTTGTTTTCCATTGTTCGGATCACATTGCCGAACGGACGACGCGGTTTTTCTTCTTCTACCGGTGGCTCATAAGGTTGAGGAGTCGGCTTGGTTTCTTCAACAGGCGTGGGAGTCGGTTTTACTGGCTCGGGCTGTTTTTCCGTAACAGGTGTGCGCTCTACAGGTTTCACGATCTCTCTGTCGTTCTGACCGGAAACAGCAGGCTCTGTCGAAGGATTGATCGGCTGAGCGCCGTTGCCTGTAGGCTTGATCTGCTCGCCTTGCTGTGCGGCTTCTCTCGTCACGATCGGTTTTCTCGGATTGCCCGGGTTCACGTTCGGCATAGGTTCTTTTACCTCTACCAGCTCACGACCGGTCGTTCTGTCATCGATCACAGGGCGCGGACTTGGCGGGATGCGTGCAAAACCAACGTCGTAAATACAGCCGTTCATATCGCTAGCGGAAATACCTGCACGTTCGCATTCGCGGCGGGCGCGGTCACGATCATTCTGTGACATATCGTTGATCGTACGGTGAACACGCGGATAAGTCAGATCGGTGAATGTGTACGTGCTTTGGTTGAAGCCGTATTCGAACAGGGATTCTTCCTGCGTGATACGCCAGGACATGGCGAAATCTTTCGACAGGAAAGCCAGGTATTGGCGCTGCATGTCGTCGGAAACAGCTACGTCGCCGAAATCACGNNAAGCTACGTCACCGAAGCCGCCGCCCATCATACCACGCGGGTTGAAATCGTCGCTGCGGTCGTTGTTGGCATTTCCAAGGATTCCTTCGTAACGGTCGCTGCAAGGATACACCTGTACGGCGATATTCATCTGCGAGCTTCCGTTCACTTTCACGGTTTCGCCTGTCGGCCAGGTAACGAGGTAATTGTTGCGTCCGCCTTCCTGACGAACCGTTCCGCCATAAGGCAGGTAATACGTATCGTCATCGAGGTAAATGGCTTCACCGTTGATGCGGAGCGGAGTTGTTGAGTTACCGTCGGGCGCGTCTTTTCCATAAATAGCTACGCGGTCGCCGGCTACGTTCATAGCGATGGCCGTGCTCACGGAAACTTCATCCGTAGAAGCTTTTTGACGCACGTGTACTTCCATATTATCGGAAGCGGATTTCACGAGGATGAACTCGCCTACGGTCTGGAAAGAGTTGTTCACGCCGTCGAAGGTCGACAGGTGCGGATCGCCGTACGAGCGTCCCATGGTTGGCGAACAATACGTTCTGCTCAGCAGGGAATTGATCTCGCGCCACTGTTCGGCTGCGATCGGATCGGTATTTGTACGGGAACGGTCTTGTGCGGTCGTACCGATGCGCTCACGTGTAGGCTGCGGCACAACTTTCAGCATTTCTGCAGGTGTGAAGTCTTCCGGGAAATAGCGGTCCGGAATAGGTTCGTCTTTAGAGATCGCGACCATGCTGGATGCCAGCCATTCGCCGCGTACGGGATCCCAGGCCGTGAGCTCGCTGCGGATAGGCTCGAAATCCTTGGTGAATTGATCCTGCGCCCAGCTGCCTGTTGTGAAAGCAGCTCCCAGGATTGCCAGACTGATTGAAACGTAATGACTCCTCATAGTATGCTATTTTTAGGGGTGTGCTTTTCGGAACTTACAAGATGCGTACCGCGAATGTGCCAAAAATTGAACTTGTTAACTTTTTCACAATTTTAACAAATTCGTTCATGTATTGAACTGGCTGTCAATCATNNCTGTTAAAGTTGCGATAACTCCCGTTTTTATGGTCATTTAATGTAGATTTCCTTACATTTGCCCAAATAACAATAGTGGCTGGTTCGGATCTGTTTCGCGTACCGGCAAAAGACATCAAATCAGGATAAATGAGTTTACTTACAGTGGGTAGTGTGGCCTTCGATGCGATCGAAACGCCTTTTGGAAAAACGGATAAGATCATCGGCGGGGCCGGTACGTTCATTGCGCTTTCGGCGTCAAACTTCATCCGTGATCAGCGTATCGTTTCGGTTGTCGGAGATGATTTTCCGCAATCCATGCTCGAGACACTGCGCTCTAAAGGCGTAAACCTCGATGGCCTGCAGATCAAGCAGGGTGAAAAGACCTTCTTCTGGTCGGGCCGCTACCACAACGATATGAACTCCCGCGATACGTTGATCACCGAGCTGAACGTGCTCGAGCATTTCGATCCGATCATCCCGGCTTCTTACCAGGGTGTGGAGTACCTGATGCTGGGGAACCTTTCTCCGCAGGTACAGCGCCAGGTGATCGAGCGCCTCGATGCGCGTCCGAAGCTGATCGCTATGGATACCATGAACTTCTGGATGNNCGACGAGGAGGCACGCCAGCTTTCAGGTGAATATTCGCTGGTGAAAGCGGCTAAAGTGATCCGCGCGATGGGACCGAAGACGCTTATTATCAAAAAAGGCGAACACGGCGCATTGCTGTTCAACGAAGACAAAGTGTTCTTCGCGCCGGCGCTTCCGCTGGAAGAAGTATTCGATCCGACAGGTGCGGGCGATACATTCGCGGGTGGTTTTATGGGCTTCATTGCGAGCACTGACGATAGCTCGTTTGACAACATGAAACGCGCTATCATTGCCGGTTCGGCACTGGCTTCCTTCTGCGTGGAGAAATTTGG
>DJFN01000142.1 GCA_002432085.1 Flavobacteriales bacterium UBA5871 | reverse complement strand
CATGCGTTCCGACATCACCATGACGAATGCAGCGCCATCGGAAGTCTGGGATGAATTTCCGGCTGTCACGGAGCCATCGGCAGCGAATACCGGTTTGAGCTTCGCGAGTCCTTCCAATGTAGATTTCCGCGGACCTTCGTCTGTGTCGACGGTGAATTTTCGTGTCTGCCGCTTTTCGTTTTCGTCGAGGAAGATCTGCTCGACCTCGATCGGAACGATATCGTCTTTAAAGGCATTCGAAGCGAGTGCTTTCAACGCTTTTTCATGAGATTGAAGGGCGAACGCATCCTGTTCTTCGCGTGAAACTTTCCATTGTTTGGCAACGGCTTCGGCTGTGAGGCCCATTCCCCAGTACCAGGTCGGATTTTCCTTTCCGGTTTTCGGATTCGGCACGATGCGCCAGCCACCCATCGGCATGGAAGACATGGATTCAACACCACCGGCAATGATGCAGTCGGCCATCCCGGCGTTGATTTTTGCCGTAGCAATGGCGATCGTTTCCAGACCGGAGGAACAATAACGGTTCACCGTCATTCCCGGAACTTTGTCGGTTTTCAATCCCATTAATGAGATCATACGCGCCACGTTCAGGCCTTGTTCCGCTTCCGGACTGGCATTTCCCACGATCACGTCGTCGACGTGTTCTTTTTCTACCTGCGGCATGGATTGCATCAGATGCTCGATTACACGTGCGGCCAGATCGTCGGGACGGTAAAAACGGAATCCGCCTTTGTTGGCCTTTCCTACTGCGGAGCGGAATCCTGCGACTATATATGCTGTATTCATTTCTTATTTTTTTGACTTCAGGATATCAGGAGCGTCCGCTGCGGCGGACTTCAGGATTTTAAGACTTCCTGCCCCATGTTTCTGAAGGCTGATTCAATGTTCTGATAAATGCACCAATCTTTCTCTGGAGATCAGTCGTTGTTTTTAGTTCTTCTTCGGTATTGATTTAAACAGATCTCTCGTCAGGATCAATTGCGTTTCCAACTCATAAGTGGACGAAAGACTAATCTTTAAAAAGTGAATGAATTCCTTTTGTGACGTTCTTCCCGAACCTTCGGCGATGTTTGAAGGAATAGAAACACCACATCGTCGCATCTGAGAAGTCAATCCGAATTTTTCGTCTGTGGGGAAAGAAGCCGTAATGTGATATACTTCTCTTGTCAATTTCATTGATTCCTGCCAAATGCGTAGCTGACGAAAATTATGGTACTTCATTCTAATGGTTATTAAACGTTGTATTATTTAATATACACATTTTTCTCGAGCTTCATGCTGTCCTGATGTCTTAAAATCCTGACATCCTGAAGTCTAGTTTCTCAATATTTTACCGGTTTTAATAAGGCTTTCCAATCTTTCAAGCGTCTTACGCTGCATGCACAGCTCCACAAACGCTTTGCGTTCCAGATCGAGCAGATACTGTTCTGAAACGATGGTGTTTTCGCTCAGATCGCCGCCGCACATGACCCAGCCGAGCTTTTCAGAGATCACGCCGTCGTGTTCAGACATATAATGTCCGGAAATCATGGAATTCGCGCCGACGTAAATAATACCGAGTCCTTCCTGTCCGAGAACGGTGATGCTTTTCTCACGTTTTGGTGCAATGTAACCTTCCTCGGCAAGATACAGACACGCCTCCTTGGCTTTGGTGAGCTGGTGTTCGCGGTTCATTACGACCTCATCAGTTCCTTCACGCAGGTAGCCGAGATCGAATGCTTCATAAGCCGAAGTGGAAACTTTCGCCTGTCCGATCGTCAGAAAGCGCTCGCGGAGACGATTCAGCTTGATATCGCCATCGGTGAGCTCGTCGGATAAACGTTTGGCGAATTCCTTTGAGCCGCCGCCGCCGGGAATCAGCCCAACGCCGAATTCCACGAGTCCCATGTACAGCTCGGCATGTGCGATCACTTTATCGGAATGCATCGACAGCTCGCAGCCGCCGCCAAGCGCCATATTATGCGGCGCAACGACCACCGGAATATTGGAATAACGGATGCGCATCATCGTATCCTGGAAGGTTTTTACGGCGATGTTCAGCTCATCGAATTCCTGTTCAACGGCCATCATGAAGATCATCCCGACATTTGCACCAGCCGAGAAATTGCCGCCTTTGTTCGAGATGACGAGTCCTTTGTATTCCTTTTCGGCTAAGTCGATGGCTTTGTTGATGCCTTCAATCACGCCGCCACCAATCGTATTCATTTTGGTGTGGAATTCGAGGTTCAGGATGCCGTCCCCGAGATGAACGATCGTCGTATCGCTGTTGCCCCAGATCTTATTCGTTTCGCGCAGCGCGTCGAGGTCGACAAGGCCTTCCGTTCCCGGAATGATCACGTAGGATTTGCTGCTGCCGTTGTAATAGAATTTCTGACCGTTTTCGATCTTGTAGAAAGAAGTAAAACCGGCCTGCTCCATGTCCGAAATCCATTGGGGAAGCGTTTTTCCTTTTGCCTGAACGAGCTCTTTTCCTTTCTCAAATCCGATGAGGTCCCAGGTTTCGAATGGCCCAAGCTCCCAGCCAAAACCGGCTTTGATGGCGTCGTCGATTTTATAAAGGTCATCGGCGATTTCCGGAATAC
>DJFN01000225.1 GCA_002432085.1 Flavobacteriales bacterium UBA5871 | reverse complement strand
GCGGTTATGATACGTATCCCCGAGAACGCCGAAATCACTGAATGGCCGACTTCTACCTCCTGGTACGACGAAAATGGCATCATGTATTCGGTCTATAAAAAAGGCGCCAGTCAGACCATGGAAGAAGCCAGGGCAACAGTCGAAACCTTCAAGCAAACGCTGAACGGAAAGAAAATATGTTTGCTGGCAGATGTAACGCACACGTCTCAATCTTCACGTGAAACCCGCGAGTACCTTGCCGAAGAGCTCCCGAAGTTTATCAAAGCCATCGCAATGGTTTCCGATTCTTCACTGGGAAAAATGCTGGCCAACCTGTTCCTCACTTTAAAAACGCAGCCTTACCCGACCCGAATGTTCAATTCGGAAAAGGAAGCCCGGGACTGGCTGCAACAGTACTTATAACACATGATTACTTCAACTGCTACAATTGACTATCAGGCCTTGTTCGTCTCGGCGCCGTCACTGTTTCTCATCCTGAAGCCGGACGCACCCGTATTTACCATTCTCGATGCAAACGACGCTTATCTGGCGGCAACTTTGACCAAACGCGAGGAAATCGTGGGCAATGGCCTGTTCGTGGTCTTTCCTGACAATCCCGAAGAGATCGCGGCAGACGGTGTCCACAACCTGCACCATTCGCTCGACAGAGTGCTGCAAAGGAAACAAACGGACATCATGCCGACCCAGAAATACGATGTGCTCATTCCGGGAAGCGACGATCAGTTCGAGGAAAAATACTGGAATCCGCGGAACACGCCTGTGTTGGACGAACACGGAGAAGTCGTTTACATCATTCACCAGGTGGAAGACGTGACGGGTACTGTTCTGCTGATGCGCAAGATGGAAGAAAACACGGCGCAGGCCAATGCAGAGCTTGAAAAAAAGACAAAATACATCCAGGAAAACGAGGAGCGCATCAACCTGATACTTGAAGCATTGCTGAAGTTCACGCAGATGGATTTTTCGCAACGACTCGTTGTTTCTGACAGGGGTGATGAGCTCGATGCAATCGCAGCCGGATTAAACGCATTGATCGACGAGCTGGAAAGCTTCACCAAATTGCTGAACGAAACGAACGTAGAGCTCGAATATGCCAACAAAGAGCTCGACTCCTTTTCCTATTCGGTTTCGCATGACCTTCGCGCGCCATTACGGGCTATCAATGGCTATTCGCAGCTGCTGATGGAGGATTATGCCGATAAAATCGACGCCGACGGTCGGAATACGATCGAAGTGATTATCCGCAATGCTTCACGCATGGGCGAGCTGATCGACAACCTGCTCACTTTTTCCCGTATTGGCAAGCAGCAGCTCGTGAAAGTGGATCTGAACATGAATGCGATTGCTTCCTCAGTGATACAGGATTTCGCCGATGGTCCTACGAAATTCATCGTCCACCCGCTTGCTTCGGTTAAAGGCGATAACAGTATGATCACGCAGGTCATGACCAATCTCATTTCCAACGCGGTGAAATATTCGGGCAAAAAAGAAAACCCGACCGTGGAAATCGGCTGTACAACGGATAAAGACCAAATCGTCTATTACGTAAAAGATAACGGGGCGGGCTTCGACATGCGTTACTACGACAAGCTGTTCGGGGTTTTCCAGCGTCTGCACAGTGCGAAGCATTTCGAAGGGACCGGCGTCGGACTGGCACTTGTACAACGCATACTGAAAAAACACAACGGAGAGGTCTGGGCGGAATCGGTTCCCGACGAAGGAGCGACTTTCTACTTTTCCCTTCCTTCCTGATACATACAAATCTGTTTAACACACACTGCAATGGAACAAAATCTACACAGCGTTGACATTCTTTTGGTAGAAGACAGCCTCGAAGATGCAAACCTGGTGATGCGCTCACTGAAAAAAAACAACCTGGCCAATAACATCACTCATGTCGAGGACGGAGCCGAAGCACTGGATTTCATTTTCGCGCGGGAAGCTTATTCTTCCCGGAATGTCGAAGACAAGCCGAAAGTGATCCTCCTTGATCTCAAAATGCCGAAAGTCAGCGGGCTGGAAGTACTGCGTGAGCTAAAAGCCGATCCGCGCACACATTCGATTCCGGTGGTGATCATGACATCATCGCGCGAAGATAAAGACCTGATGGAAAGCTATAAGCTCGGCGTGAATGCCTACGTGGTGAAGCCCGTGAGCTTTGAAGGATTTGTGAAAGCGGTTGCCGAGCTGGGACTATTCTGGCTGATGTTGAATGAATCCCCAAGATGATGATAGCAGAAAAAAAACTACAAATTGTTCACCTGGAAGACAACATCGACGACGCGGGGCTGACGGAAATTACGCTACGCAAAGCCGGTTTGTCTTTCGAGCTGACATTGATTGAAACAAAAGATGAATTCATCGAAGTGCTGAACGGCGGGACACCCGATCTGATCCTCTCCGACCATTCGCTGCCGGGATTCGACTCGATCGAGGCCTACAAGATCATGAACAGTATGCGCCCGTCGACACCGTTTATCCTGCTCACCGGCTCGGTTTCGGAAGCTTTTGCGGTAGACTGCCTGCTGGCCGGCATCGACGATTACATCCTCAAAACGAACATGATCCGTTTGCCCTCTTCCATTTCGCGGGTGCTTTCCAAAAAGAAGATCCTTCAGGAAAAAGACGTGATCGAAACCTTGCACACGGAATTGCAGGACAGCGTGAATTATGCCCGACGTATCCAGCAGGCCGTGCTTCCCACTCCGGAAGAGCTTGACAATAGCTTCTACCCGAGCTTCGTGCATTACAAGCCCCGGAATGTGGTCAGCGGCGATATGTATTGGCTGACGAACGTAACCACTACCGACGAGCGCAACCTGATGGTAAAAGTCCTGGCGGTATACGATTGTACCGGACACGGCATTCCGGGAGCATTTATGAGCCTGTTGGCCTTTTCCTTGCTAAACGAGACGATCAAGCATCCGCACGTCAATTCGCCCGCCGACGTACTGCAATACCTGAACAAAAAGCTTCCGGTAATCCTTAACAGGAACGGCAAAGAACGCATCGCCGACGGACTCGACATAGCGATCTGTGCGATCGACCAGCACAATGTGCTCCATTTTGCCGGGGCAAACCGACCCGTGTGGATCCTTCGTAAAAACGACACAACGCATGAGCTGATGGAGCTGAAAGCAGCAAAAACAGGAATCAGCTCGCATACCGATCCCCAGTTCATCTTCGAAAATCAATCGCTGCCGTTGGAAAAGGGAGATCGCATTTTCTTATTCACCGACGGCATCATCGATCAGTTCGGCGGGCCATCCGGAAAAAAGCTGACTTCGAGAAAGCTCCGAGAAATTCTGGTCGACACCGCGCACTTATCCTTTGAAAAACAGCAGCGGTACCTGCTCGACTTTTTCGAAAACTGGCAGCATGGCTACGAACAGATCGACGACCAATTGTTCATCGGAATGGAGATCAACTAATACGTCTTACATACAAACAGCATTAAACGGGCTTTCAACAGGAAGGCCCGTTTTTTATTTTTTAAGGAGTTGTCTCCTCACTGTCCGTTAAAACCTATTGATTATCAATCGCAATCTGCTACTTGTCTCCCACCNNCTTCTGCACAGCAAACTTCCAACTCCCAAACTCTCCAACTCCTTAACTCCTTAACTCCTTAACTCTTCAACTCACAACTCTCCAACTCTCCAACTCTCCTAACATACTTTAGCGAGTTTTCACATCTATTAACCGGAATGCCTTTTTTCCCGGGGTATCTTTGATTGGAACGCCAAAGCATACAATCATGCAGAAAAGCAACCCGAAGAAAGCCGTTTTCAAGCCGCAAAAGCAAAAACAGCCCGGTCTGGAGCACAAGATGTCGCCCTTGCCGGAGTTTTTCGTTCCCGAGCCGGGATGCGAGAAATTGCACGGCAAGAACTGCATCATCACGGTCGGCGACAGCGGAATCGGTCGCGCGGTGGCTGTGGCTTTTGCCCGCGAGGGCGCCAACGTTTCGATCATTTACCTGAAAGCAGAACAGGAAGACGCGGAATTCACCCGGCAATTCATTCGTGAAACCTACGACCGCGAATGTTTGCTCGTACCGGCCGATCTTTCGAAGGAAGCCAATTGCATCAAGGCT
Organism: Flavobacteriales bacterium UBA5871; assembly: GCA_002432085.1. GTDB lineage: Bacteria > Bacteroidota > Bacteroidia > Flavobacteriales_D > Crocinitomicaceae > Fluviicola. The sequence goes on along the minus strand of DJFN01000225.1, from coordinate 6,197 downwards.
GTTTCGAAAATCAAAGCGCTTTACAAAACCATTGATGTACTGGTGAACAACGCCGGCGTCCATTACCCGGTTGAAAGTCTGGAAGAAATCACGACCGAACAGCTCACCGAAACGTTTACCGTCAACGTTTTTGCGCAGTTCTGGCTCACCAAGGCCGTGCTGCCGCTAATGCGGAAAGGCTCTTCGATCATCAATACGACCTCTGTTACAGCCTATCGCGGCAGTGGCGGACTCATCGATTACAGCGCCACAAAAGGCGCCATTGTTTCTTTTACACGCAGTCTTTCGGCCAATCTGGCCGACAAAGGTATCCGGGTGAACGGGGTAGCTCCGGGGCCAATCTGGACGCCCCTGATCCCGGCCAGCTTCGATAAGAAAAAAGTCACCACACACGGCACCGACACACCGCTCAAGCGGGCCGGTCAGCCGAATGAAGTTGCTCCGGCATACGTATTCCTGGCCTGTGATGATGCCAGTTACATCACCGGGCAGATCATCCATGTGAACGGCGGCGAAATTGTAAACGGTTAATCTCAATAGCTATGCGATCCATCTGGAAAGGCACGATCAGCTTCGGACTGGTAAACATCCCGGTCAAACTTTACAGCGCCACACAGCAAAGCACGCTGGACCTCGACATGATCGACAGCCGCGACCTTTCTCCCATTCATTTCCGCCGGGTGAACGAGCACACGGGCAAAGAAGTGAAATGGGAACAGATCGCCAAAGCGTACTCCATTAATGGTCATTACGTGGTCCTGGAACCGGAGGATTTCGAAGCCGCAGCACCTGAAAAAAACAAGATCATCGAGCTTTCCAATTTTGTCGATGAAGCCGAAATCGACAGCATTTACTATGAAAAAGCGTACTACGTCGAACCGGAAAAATCCGGAGCACGAGCCTATGCCCTGATGCGGGAAGCGCTGGCCAAATCGGGAAAGGTCGGCATCGCGCAATTTGTTCTTCGAACAGCCGAAACATTGTGTGTTCTCAAACCGATGGATAATGCATTGGTATTAAACAAGATTCGCTTCGCGGAGGAAATCCGCGAGCTTGATGAGCTGGACTTGCCCGCCAGAACCCAGATAAAGCCTGCAGAGCTTAAAATCTNNATCAGCTCCTTCCGCGACGAGTATTCCGCCGAGCTGCTGAAGATCATCAAAGCCAAGGCAAAAGGCAAAAAAACGACCGTACCGAAGCTGCGCGTTGTACACAGCAAATCGAAAGATCTCATGGAACAGCTCAAGGCCAGTCTCGCGAAAGGAAAGAAAAAAGCATCCTAAAACGGCAGCATGAAAACGAACGACAAGAAAACCAATGCCAAACGCGACAAAGAGGTCACTATTTCGGGAACGAAGCTGCAGCTCACGAATCTCGACAAGGTTTATTTTCCCAAAGAAGGCATTACCAAAGGCGAAATCATCGATTATTACCGGAAAATCAGTCGTTACATTCTGCCCTATCTGAAAAACCGTCCGCAATCGCTCAACCGGCACGTCAACGGTATCACGCAGCCCGGTTTCTATCAGAAAGACATGGACACGGACAAAATTCCGGAATGGGTGCACACCGAACAGCTGTATTCCAAATCCAACGAAGCGTACATCGATTACCTCATCTGTAATGACACGGCGACGCTCGTTTATATGGCCAATCTCGGCTGTATCGAAATCAATCCGTGGCACAGCGTTTACGATAATCCCGATTACGCGGATTACCTGATCATGGACCTCGATCCGGGAAAAATTTCCTTCGAAGCCGTCGTCGAAACAGCTCAGATTATTCACGATATCTGCAACGAGCTGAAAATTCCTTCCTTTTGTAAAACGAGCGGCGCAACAGGTCTGCATATCTACATTCCGACCGGGAAACGCTACGATTACGACCAGGTAAAGCTCTTCGCCGAATTGATCGCAACGGTTACCAACCAGCGATTGCCAGCCATTACCAGCATCGAACGGGCCGTTGCCAAACGAAAAGACAAAATCTACGTCGATTTCCTTCAAAACCGGAAAGGACAAACCATCGCGGCGGCTTACAGCGCGCGTCCGAAGCCCGGCGCAACTGTTTCCACGCCATTGTTATGGGAAGAAGTCAAACCCGGACTCGACCCTAAAGCGTTCACGATCTACACGATTTTCGATCGTTTAAAGGAAAAAGGAGATTTGTGGAAAGGCGTGTTACGCAAGAGTTTTGATTTAGAGAAAGCGTTGATGAAACTCCAGAAGCTGGTTTGAAATGCAGAATTCAAAATGCACAATTCTGAATTATGAATTCTGCATTCTGAATTGTTATGCTATTTTTTGTGTAGGACGAATATTGATCGTCGTGAGGGCAATTCCCGACAGCGTTTCGTCTGCTTTTCGTTCTTCGTTCAGGATTTTCTCCAACAGAACCGTGACGTCGTCCATTCCGAGTGATCTGGAATAAGCAGAAAGCGTTCCGTAGCTGGAAATCTCGTAATGTTCCACTTTCTGAGCTGCTGCAATGATAGCTGCATCGCGCATGGCGCCTTCTTCGGCTTCTTCCATCAGGCCTTCGGCTTCGGTAATCAGCCCGACCATTGCGTCGCATTTCTTGCCAACGGCCTTTTTCCCGATGAGGTTGAAGACCTTTTCGACCTGCTCTACCTGTTCTTCGGTTTCCGTCAGGTGCGACTCGATCGCTTCCACCAGCTCTTCGGATGAGGCTTTCCTAGCCATTTTGGTAAGGGCTTTCACAAGCGCTTTTTCCGCCCAGTAAATATCCTTCAGAGAGTTCTCAAACAGTTTCATCAGCTTGGATCCTTCCATGCCGTAATGTTCGCTGCGTTGTGTAGACTTTCTTTCCATAACCGAAATTGCATAATGGGGCTCGATCGGCTGACCTCACTACAAATATAGCGGGGCTTTTAGCCAAAAAGGGGCATAAAATGTTAAGGACTGCTATAAAATGTTAAGCTCTGAAGCGGGTTTGGCTTTCATTCGGAAATTACCCGTTTTGATCAATCAAGAAAAAACACCGGGCTTCCTGAGTCAGTGTTTCCGTTACTTTGAATCGGCCGGGAAAATCCCGAACCACTGTTTACAAACTCTAACTATTATGGCAATTTTAAGCTTTAACGGAGCCGTTAATATCGCAGTACGGATCGTTACAGAACAATACCCGCAAGCGCAACTGTATGAAGCACAAGGAACAGCTTCAGGAGGTCCGACAACCGATCCGAACAAAATCGATCAACTGAAAGTGGTTTTCCGCAATGTGAACAACACAACCGCNNCATTCAATCAACGCAGTGGGGCGAATTTGGCGAGCCGCAGCTTATTAAATTCCCGTGGGTGGAAGACGTTGTGATCAAATGGCCGGTGAATATGGACTTACCAAAAGCGAACGATCTGAAGAACGAAGCGGGCTATACCGAGCCCTACGGAGCCGTGACGCTGCGCAATCCGCTCGGGCCGACTGTTTCCAATCCATACTTCATTTTTGGAGGCGATCCGATGAAGCCATACATTTTCGTAGATACTGTTACCGGACAAGTACACGCCGGGAACTAAATAATTACCTACTGCTACTCTACTAAGAAACCGCTCGTAATGGGCGGTTTTTTTGTTTTGGAAGAAAAGTCGTTGGCCCTGTCGGAAGCCTAGGGCAAAGGTCTCCCGCAGATTCCGCGGATGCTCGCAGATGTTTTTGCAGGGTTAGTCTATGCGTTATTCTCGCATACTTACACCAAGTACTTCCAACTATAACAATTACTCTGCGCCGATCTGCGGAATCTTCGGGAGCCGAATTAAGAGGGATTATAATTTCCTTCCGACAGATGCTTAAAAATAACCAGATCCCCTTCCGTGAGCTCCAGGCCGCGGCGAGCCATCATTTGATTCGCAGCATCGATCGCTTTATCCAGCTTGAACGGAACGAGCTCTTCTGCTCCGCCCCATGAAAACGACGGAATCAGCTTCGGGGGAAAACCACCGCCATAAACGTTGGAAGAAACGCCTACAACCGTTGCCGTGTTGAACATCGTATTGATGCCACACTTGCTGTGATCGCCCATGCAAACACCCATGAATTGTTCGCCGGATTCAATCTCGGCATTGTGCTCGTAGGAATAAGTGCGCACCTTGCTGTAGTTGTTTTTCAGGTTCGATGTATTGGAATCCGCACCGAAATTACACCACTCGCCCACCAGCGCATTTCCGAGGAAGCCGTCGTGGCCTTTGTTCGAATAAGCCTGAAAGATCGAATTGGTCACTTCGCCACCGATTTTGCAATAAGGTCCGATAGTGGTTGCACCGTAGATCTTCGTTCCCATTTTCAGCACGGCGTGCTCACACAGCGCAAACGGACCGCGCACCATGCTGCCTTCCATTACTTCAGCATCTTTGCCAATGTAGATCGGCCCGGCTGTTGTGTTCAAAATACACGCTTCTACACTGGCGTCTTCTTCGAGGAAAATCAGGTCGGGATCGCCGATCACCGTATTGGTTTCGGACAGCGGCTGCGATTCCCTTCCACCTGTCAGCAGGAAATAGTCGGCTACGAGAATCTGGTCGTTGAGCGTATACAATTCCCAGCGCTGCTGCAGCACCAAGGGCTCTTGCCCGGTAAAACGAATCGTTTCGCTTCCTGTTCCTTTCCGGGCAATCCAGTGCTCGCCGCAAACCAGTTGCTGATTCGCTTCGAGGTGCACGATCGCTGCTGCTATTTCATCCGTCGGAATAACGGCTGCGTTCACTTCTACCGTATCTTTATCTGCTGATCCCGGAAATTTTTGCGACAGGTAAGCCTCCGTCTGAAAACCGATCGTTGCCTCCGGAATCCAGGTTTTCCAGCGTTCGGTATTGGTGAGAATTCCCACGCGCAGATCGCCAACCGGACGTGTGAGTGTCAGTGGAGCGAAGCGCAAATGAAGGCCGTTATCGTGGAGAAGGATGTTCATATCAGCTCTGAATTGAAGGTGAAGGATCGGGCAGTGTTTCGGTTGCTTTTTTCGAGATCAGCCACAGACCGCCGAAAGTCAGGATTCCGTTCAGGATGAGCAGCTCGTAGCTGAACTGGTAGCCGCCCAGCCAGGTTTTGGAATTGGTCGACAGAACATAGCAAATCGCCGGAGCGAGCACGCAGATCAACGGCACCAGCATATCGTTCAGCGAGCGCTTGGTCAGGATTCCGAAGAAGAACAAGCCCAATAGCGGACCATAAGTGTAAGCCGCCACCGTCAAAACGAGGTCGATGAGATCCTGGCTATCCAATGCTTTCATGATCAGGCTGACAATCAGAAAAATCAGTGAAAAACCGATATGCACGAACAGCTTGTAGCGACTTTTCTGCTTCTCTTCGCGCTTATGGAAGTTCAGGAAATCGATGCAAAAACCAGTTGTGAGGGCGGTTAACGCACTATCTGCCGATGCGTAGGATGAAGCCGTGATTCCCAGCAGGAAGAACACGCCAGCCCAGGTTCCGAATTCTCCGAACGCCAGTGTCGGGAAAACATAATCGGTTTTTGCAGGAAGGTCAACGCCGTTCTGGTAAGCGAATACGTACATTGCGCCGCCCAGCAGCAGGAACAGGAAATTACAGATCACGAGAATAGTTGTAAACGAATACATATTCTTCTGTGCGTCGCCGATGCTTTTACACGTCAGGTTTTTCTGCATCAGGTCCTGATCGAGGCCCGTCATGGCAATAGCGATGAACATTCCGCCGAAGAATTGTTTCGGAAAGTACAAACGGGAATCCGGATCGTCGAAAAAGAAGACTTTCGTCATACTCTCACCAGCCGAAGAAGCCGTCAGGGAAATGCGCTCATACAGCTTGCCAAAATCGACGTCCAGCGCGTTGGCGATCACAATCGTACAAAGAATCACCGAACCGACGAGAAAGATCGTCTGGAACGCATCTGTGTAAACGATAGTCTTGATTCCGCCTTTGAAGGTATAAATCCAGATCAGCGCAATTGTCGTACAGGCCGTTATCCAGTAAGGAACGCCGAGTCCGTCGAAGAGAAACAATTGCAATACGACCGTCGCTAAATACAAGCGCATGGCCGAACCGAGCGTACGTGAAAGAATGAAAAATGCCGCACCGGTTTTATAGCTCACTTTACCGAATCGCTGCAACAGGTATTCGTAGATCGAGATCAGGTTCATGCGGTAATACAGCGGCATGAGCACTTTCGCAATGACGAGATAGCCCAGAATGTAGCCCAGAAC
>DJFN01000083.1:5418-5611 GCA_002432085.1 Flavobacteriales bacterium UBA5871 | reverse complement strand
AGCCATGACGATGGCCTACCATACATTCCACGGCGTTGAGACGCGCATCGTGCGCATTTTTAATACGTACGGGCCGCGCATGCGTCTGAACGACGGTCGCGTTTTGCCGGCTTTCATCGGTCAGGCATTGCGTGGCGAGGATTTAACGATCTTCGGCGACGGTTCTCAAACGCGTTCGTTCTGCTATGTCGAC
>DJFN01000083.1:2390-5374 GCA_002432085.1 Flavobacteriales bacterium UBA5871 | reverse complement strand
AAACAGCGTCAGCCGGATATTACCAAGGCGAAAGAGCTGCTCGGCTGGTCGCCGAAAGTAAATCGTTCCGAAGGCTTGAAGCTGACGTACGCTTACTTCAAAAGCCTCACGCCGCAAGAGCTGAACGAAAAAGAACACATTGATTTTGAACAATACATCCATTGAGCATGAGTTATTTTGCGCATGAAACGGCGGTGGTCGACGAAGGCTGTACGATAGGCGAGGGCGTCAAAATCTGGCACTTTTCGCACATCATGCCCAACTGCGTCATCGGCGAAAAATGCAATATCGGTCAGAACGTGGTCGTGTCGCCGGAAGTCGTGCTCGGGAAAAACGTGAAAGTACAGAACAACGTTTCCATTTATACGGGCGTGATCTGCGAAGACGATGTTTTCCTCGGTCCGTCGATGGTATTCACGAATGTGATGAATCCGCGCAGTGCCGTAAACCGCCGCGATCAGTATTCGAAAACCGTGGTGCGCAAAGGTGCCTCCATCGGTGCGAATGCAACCATCGTTTGCGGAAACGACATCGGTGAATATGCCTTCATCGGAGCAGGCTCCGTAGTAACGAAAGAAGTTCCGGCCTATGCACTCGTAGTCGGAAATCCTGCACGTCAGATCGGTTGGATGAGCGCCTACGNNCCTACGGGCATCGTCTCAGCTTCGATGAAACAGGAAAAGCCATTTGTCCGGAAAGCAACGAAGCTTACCTTCTTGCCGACGGACGCGTAACAAAACAGACAATATGATCGGTGAAAATCAGAAAGTAAAATTTGCAATCGTCGGTTGCGGCCATATCGGGAAACGCCATGCAGAAATGGTGCGTCGCGATGAAGAAGCGGAACTGATCGCTTTGGTCGACGTGCGTTCCAAAGAAGAATGCGGCGCGGCCGATTTCAATGTACCTTTTTTCAATTCGATCGAAGAATTGCTGGCTTCCGGACTGGATTTCGACATCGTGAATGTTTGTACGCCGAACGGATTGCACGCCGAACAGGCTTTGAAGGCACTCGATCNNCAAGCATGTCGTAGTAGAAAAACCGATGGGCTTGACCAAAGACGCCTGCGAGAAAATCATTTTCAAATCGCTGCAGCAATCCCGCCACGTATTCTGCGTGATGCAGAATCGTTATTCGCCACCGAGCGAGTGGATCAAATCCGTGGTGGAAAATGGCATTTTGGGCGACATTTATATGGTGCAGCTCAATTGCTACTGGAACCGCGACGATCGTTATTATAAAAAAGGCGGCTGGAAAGGAACGAAAGACCTCGACGGCGGAACGCTGTTCACGCAGTTTTCGCACTTCATCGATATTATGTACTGGCTGTTTGGCGATATCGACAACATCCAGGGAAAATTTGCCGATTTCACGCACAAAGATTCTACCGACTTCGAAGATTCCGGTTTTGTGAGCTTCGATTTCATCAACGGCGGTATGGGCTCGCTGAACTATTCGACAGCTGTTGCCGGACAAAACCTCGAAAGCTCCATGACCATCATCGGCAGCAAGGGAAGTGTGAAAGTCGGCGGACAATACATGAACGAAGTGGACGTCTGCAACATCGAAGGTTACGAAATGCCGGAGCTGGCGCCAACGAATCCGGGCAACGATTATGGAGCTTACAAAGGATCGGCGGCCAACCACCATTACGTGATCGAAAACGTCATCGATACATTGAAAGGAAGAACTTCTGCGACCACCAACGCCCTTGAAGGACTGAAAGTCGTAGAGATCATCGAACGCATTTACAAAGTAAGAAATGAGCAACTCAATTTACAATAAGCTAATCGCTAAAGACACGAAGCTGGCCGTTATCGGGCTCGGCTACGTTGGTCTGCCGATCGCACTCGAATTTGCCCGCAAGATCAAAGTCGTGGGCTTTGATATCAACCAGGCACGCGTTGACCTGATGAAGCAGAAAATCGATCCGAGCAACGAGCTGGAATCTTCTGCATTCGACGATTGCGACATCGAATTTACCGCCAATATCGACGATTTGAAAGACGTGCAGTTTTACATCGTAGCCGTTCCAACACCGATCGACGATGCCAACCTGCCGGATCTGAAGCCGTTGCTAGGCGCTACAAGAACTGTCGGGAAAGTGTTGAAGAAAGGCGACTACGTCGTTTTCGAATCGACCGTTTATCCGGGCTGTACGGAAGAAGATTGTATTCCGGTGCTNNGACGTTCCGCGACGATTTCAAAGTTGGTTATTCGCCGGAGCGCATCAATCCGGGAGATAAAGAGCACACGTTGCAGAATGTCGTGAAAGTCGTTTCAGGCTGCTGCGACGAATCCCTCGAAGAGATTGCGAAAACCTACGAGCTGGTTGTGCATGTAGGCGTACACCGTGCGGCTTCCATCAAAGTGGCGGAAGCGGCGAAGATCATCGAAAACACGCAGCGCGACGTGAACATTGCATTGATCAACGAATTATCGGNNTATTTTCAATAAGTTGAAAATCAATACCTACGACGTTCTGGAAGCTGCCGGAACGAAATGGAACTTCCTGAAATTTTCTCCGGGACTTGTTGGCGGACACTGCATCGGCGTTGACCCGTACTACCTCACGCACCGTGCACAACAGGCCGGCTACCACGCCAAGATCATCAACAGCGGTCGCTACGTGAACGACTCCATGGGCTTTTACATCGGAAAGCAAACCGTGAAAAAGATCATCGCACAAGGCAAACACATCCAGGATGCGAAAGTGCTCGTGATGGGCGCGACGTTCAAGGAAGACGTTTCCGATATCCGGAACTCCAAAGTGATCGATGTCGTGCATGAATTAAAGTCCTTCCAGGTTCAGGTCGATCTGGTTGATCCGCATGCTTCTTCCGAAGAAATGGAACACGAATACGGCGTGAAGCTGGTCGAGATCGGCAAAGATTACGATGCGATCATCGTGGCCGTGAACCACAAAAACTACCGCAATCTCGACGAAGCATACTTCAAATCGCTGCTGAAAGACGGCAAAGGT
>DJFN01000083.1:733-2358 GCA_002432085.1 Flavobacteriales bacterium UBA5871 | reverse complement strand
TTTGATAGTATCAAATGATAGTATCATTGCGTCCGCCATACGACATAACGCCCCGGATTTTACAACTGGTTAGCTCCGTTTCTGAAAAGATCGGCGCTGTTCATGCGGGCTATCTGGATAGATCAACGCCGCAGCTTCGCAAGCAAAATCAGATCAAAACCGTTCACTCTTCGCTGCAGATAGAAGGAAATACGCTCACCGAAGGTCAGATCACGGCTATTCTTGAGAATAAAAGAGTACTCGGTCCTGTAAAAGATATTCGTGAAGTGAAAAACGCGATCGCCGTTTATGATAGCCTGAAAAAATTGAAAGCCGCTTCCGAAGAATCGTTTCTGAAAGCACACAGACAGCTAATGGACGACTTGATAGCCGATGCCGGGAAATACCGAAAAAAGGGTGTCGGAATTGTCAAAGGATCGAATGTCGAGCATGTGGCACCACCTTACGAAAATGTGTCTCATTTGATGCGGAATCTTTTTCGTTATGTAAAGAACGATCCGGAAATCGCGCTCATCAAAAGCTGCGTTTTCCATTATGAAATGGAGTTCATTCATCCTTTTACAGACGGAAACGGCCGAATGGGACGCTTGTGGCAAACTGTCATTCTGATGGAGCAATATCCGCTGTTTGGGTTTCTTCCTTTCGAAACGTTGATCAGCAAAGACCAGGAAGCTTATTACAGCGCTTTGTCGCAAAGTGATCGCCGGGGAAAATCGACGCCTTTTATCGAATATATGTTGGGAATTATCGACCGGTCACTGGCTGAAATCGTCGGAAAATCCCGAAAACTGAATGAAGAAGAGCGAATGGATTATTTCCTCACTTCAGGTCACAGCGAATTTACCCGGAAAGATTACATGCAGGTCTTCGACATTTCTTCGGCTTCGGCCAGTCGCGATCTGCGAAATGCGGTCGATAAAGGAATTCTGGTGAAAACCGGCGACAAGAAAACGACCGTTTATACGTTAAAGAAAACGGGTGGATAAAGCCGTACATAATAGCTAACTTTACGTTTGATAATTCGTGATATGAACATTCTCGTTACCGGAGCTGCCGGATTTATTGGTTCGCATCTTGTTCGCCTGCTGGCAAATAAATATCCCGGCTATACCATTGTGGGCTTCGATGCGCTGACGTACGCGGGTAGCGAGTTGAATATCCAGGATGTTGCAACGCTGAAGAATTTCGAATTCGTTAAAGGCGATATCACCAATGATGAGGACGTTCAACAGGCGCTCGAAAAGTATCGCATCACCGATATCATTCACCTCGCAGCTGAATCGCATGTCGATCGCTCGATCAACGGTCCGGTTCCGTTTGTGCTCACCAATGTGCTTGGAACCGTCAACCTGATGAACCAGGCGCGAGCTTACTGGAAAACCAACGAAGGCCATACGTTTTACCATGTTTCCACCGATGAGGTTTACGGTTCGCTGGGAAAAGAAGGCTTTTTCACGGAGGAAACTGCTTATGATCCGCGCAGTCCATATTCGGCGTCGAAAGCGGCTTCCGATCACTTCGTGAATGCATATTATCACACGTACGATTTTCCGGTCAAACGCTCCAATTGTTCGAATAACTACGGCAGTTACCATCATCCGGAAAAGCTCATTCCGCTGATGATC
>DJFN01000083.1:0-700 GCA_002432085.1 Flavobacteriales bacterium UBA5871 | reverse complement strand
CCGGGCTGCAATTACAACGTCGGCGGCTGGAATGAATGGACGAACATCGATCTCGTTCGCCTGCTCTGTCAGCTGATGGACGAAAAGCTCAATCGTAAACCCGGCGAAAGCGCTTCCCTGATCACGTTCGTGAAAGACCGCGCAGGCCACGATCACCGTTACGCCATCGATGCTTCCAAGCTGGAAAAAGAGCTGGGCTGGAAACCTTCGATCACATTTGAGGAAGGCTTGTCGAAAACCGCCGACTGGTACATTGCCAATGAACAATGGGTTAAAGCGGTTATGGCAGGTTCATCTTATGATGAATACTACCGCAAAATGTACAAACACCTTTTGACAATCAGACGCTCCTAAAATCCAATTCATGGGTATTTCCTCGCTATTCAAATCTTCTAAGAAAAACAATCCGGCCGACCTGTCGAAGCTGGTAGTCGATTTGCACAGCCACTTGCTGCCGGGCATCGACGACGGCTCCAAATCCATGGACCACACGCTGGGCATGCTGGTAAAATTCGAAGCGCTGGGTTACAAAAAAGTGATCACGACACCGCACGTTATGCATGGATTTTACGACAATACTTCGGAAATCATTTTGCAGAAGCTCGATGAAGTGCGAACTGCTGCTAAACAAGCCGGTTTGGAAATCGAAATCGACGCCAGCGCCGAATATTATTACGACGAAACGCTGTTTGAGCGCATC
>DJFN01000002.1:2089-6667 GCA_002432085.1 Flavobacteriales bacterium UBA5871 | reverse complement strand
ACGTACTAGCATAGTTAAAAGCGCTCTCCGCCGCGGCGGAGACCTACACAAAAGGACTGTTTTCTGATAATTGTATCCAGGTTATAATTCGAAGCTAATTTTTTGTGTAATCCGTCCGCCCCGGCGGACGGATGCTTCGAACCACGCACAGCGCATCCCAATAAAGCTTTTGTGCCTTTTGTGGTGAAGATTTTCGCTATATAAGATCGATGTAATGAAACCCGCTCACGCCTTTGCCGCTTCCACACGTATCGTCGGAATCGCTTGAAGGCGCCGGATAGCTGCGGAAAACGCGCTCTCCAATGGTAAACGGAACCGGCTGTCTGAAGATCGGTCCGTCGAAAACGAAAGTGTGAAATTCGCCGTTCTCTCCACATGGGTCGACGTCGGCAGGAAGGTCTTTCAAAAAATCCCGGTCGATGACGCGGCCGGTGAACGACGAATCGAGCTTGTCGGCTTGCGTACAGACCACGATCGTTTTGAATCCGAGATCGATGAAGTTTTCCACCAACGCTTTCGTGTCTTTCTTCCACAATGGAAAAATTCCGGTCAGACTGAATTCTTTTAATTTGTTTTCCCGGTACTGACGCAAGTCTTCGAGGAAAATATCGCCGAAAATGCTGTGCGAAACACCTTGATCCAGTAACGGTTTCAGTCCGTTTGCCATCGCTGCTTCATAGTCCGACATCGAAGGACTGTCCGGAACGATGATCTTATGCAAAGGAATACCGATTGCTTCGGCTTGTTGCTCCAGTAAGCTTTCACGAACACCGTGCATGGAAATCCGTCGGTGCTGCGCGTTAACGGTCGTAACGAGCGCCTTGACGTCGTAAAGCTGTTCGGATAAAATCGTATGCAATGCGAGTGAGCTGTCCTTGCCGCCGCTCCAGTTCATGTAAGCGTTCACTGCTGCTCCCACTCTTCGTTGAGGTAAGCAACCAGCTTCCGTGCCGTAGTATTGAAATACCGCTTCGTGCGATAACCGCCGACCCACGTAATACCGCGAACGGCATTGGTCAGGAACACTTCATCGGCTACGAGCAGGTTCGACGGCAGAATGTTGCATTCGTAGACCTTCAATCCATGCTTGATGGCGAGATTGATAACCTGCATGCGCATCGTTCCGGCCAGGCAGCCGTCGGTGAGTCCGGGAGTATACAAAACGCCATTGCTCACGACAAACAGGTTGCTGTTGGAGCTTTCGAGGATCTGTCCTTTTTCGTTGGTGAGCAGCATGTCGTCGAGACCTTTTTCACGCGCGGAAATAGCCGCCAGCACGTAAATGATCCCGTTTTTGGTTTTGAAATTCGACAGCGGTGATTTCACCTTTTTCATTTCCTGGTAAAGATCCACTTCCAGTCCTTTCGCGTTCAGACCAAACAGGTTTGCTTCGATCGGATAAACTTCGATGAAAAAGCTCACTTCGTTGATATCCGGCAAATACGTTCCGCCACCCAGACGATCGATGGAGAGCCGTACACGGCCGCCTTCGGTGATCTTCGACAGCTCGAGCAGTTCGCGGATGTGTTGTTCGAAAAAAGAAACGGTGTAAAAAGCCGGGAATCGCATTTTGAGTACGCGGGCGCCTTCGACCAGACGGTTAAAATGGTTTTCAATGTTCAGCACGCGGCCGTTCATCACGCGAAGGCTCTCGAAAAGTCCGTCGCCATAGGTGTATCCGCGGTTTCCCGCCATAATGGACGGTCCTGAATTACTGATAATTGTGCCGTTGTTGTTGACGAAGAGTTCCTGCTGATCCATTAGAATAATAAATTGATGCCGTCTTTTACACTTTCAATATTAGTAATTAAAACGAATAAAATCCCGAAAAGCGCGCCTCCAATATGCGCATCGTGCGCGATCCCCGTTCGGTTGTTTCGATCGGCCCAGAATTCGAACGCGAGGTACAGCGGCCCGAAGATCCATGCGGGAATCGGAATGGTGTAAATGTAGAGATCCGATGTCGGATAAAACAGGATGCCGGCGAAGATCACAGCGGAAACGGCTCCCGAAGCTCCGAGACTGCGATACGCCTGGTTGTCCTGGTGACGCAGGTAAGGAATGGCCGTAGCGAACAATCCGCCTAAGATGTACAGCGCCAGGAAATAGCCCGTTCCGAGCGGCTTGCCATAGTCGTAGATGTATTCCATTTCGACGATTCTTCCGAATCCGTACAGCGCAAACATATTAAAGAACAGGTGCAGAAAGTCGGCGTGCAACAGCGTGTGCGAGAAAATGCGGTACCATTCCCTGTGGTGCTTGACATCGTAAGGCTTGTATAAGTATTTCTCTGTGAAGTCTCTATCATTGAAGCCCTTGAGTGAAAAAAGCACGGTTGCAAGGATAAGTAGGTATGTTGTTAATAACTGCTCCATCGACGGGATATATTTAACTGTATATTTAGCACAAATTTGGCTATTTTCCTGTTATGAAGCCTTTATACTGGAACCTGATACTATTCATCGCATTAGCAATCACCTCCTGTGCGGAAAAAATTCCGGACACCGATCCCATTTTCGACGATAAACAGCCGCTGAAAACGCGTATCAAACTGGCTTTGGAGAAAGGCTACATCAAAGAGCTCGGAGTCGACGCAACAACCGCCGAATCGCTGAAAGCTTTCTACCGCGAGCGCGGCTATCGTCCGCTGTGGGCCAACGATTCACTGCTGACCGAAACCGGGAAAACGATGCAACAGATCGTTTCGCAGCCTTACTGCATCGGCGTACCGGGCAATCGCTGGAAGCACCAGGTTGTCAAACAGAAAGAGCTCATCGCCAAAGAGCTGTTGTTGACCGCACAGTTCGGTTTTGCTGTTAACGACCTGAAAACGGGTTTTCTTGATACTGCAGCCAAAAGTCTGAAGCCTTGCTCCTGGCCTGATATACTGACGATTCAAACGCTTTCAAAACAAGTCGATACCGTTCAGAACTGGGGCCATTGGTTTGCCGGAATGGGCTCGCCGCACGACGATTACAAACGCATTGCCAGAGGTTTGTTCGATTATTCTTTCGGGAAAACCTTTTCCGAGAAGACCTTCAAGCTGCCGAATATCAAGGAAGATTCGGCTGGCTGCTACGAACAGGGACGTTTATCGCTCATCGACAAAGGTTATCTGCCGAACGAACAGGTCGATGATTCGATTTTCCTGAATGCACTTTCGGCTTTCCAGCTCGATAACGGCCTTAAAACCGATGGCGTAATCGGAACTTATACCCGGAAAGCGCTGGAAGAATCCGCACAGGCAAAAGTCGACCGAATTCTGCTTTCACTCGAACGCTGGCGCTGGCGGGAAGCTTTTCCGGCTCGCTACGTCTGGATCAATATTCCGGAATACATGCTCCGGATCTATTACAACGATACGCTGTATTCCATGCACAATGTCGTTGTTGGGAAAATCGACACAAAAACGCCGCAGCTGAAATCGCGCATTCGTACCATCGTTTCCTATCCGTACTGGACGATTCCATACTCGATCACCAGCAAGGAAATCCTGCCGGAAGCCAAACGAAACGCCGGTTATTTTGCACGGAATCATTACAAACTGTATAAAAATTCCGAAGAGATCGATCCGTTTTCCGTAAACTGGACCCGCATTAAAGATAAGACATTCCCCTATAAAGTAATACAAGACCCGGGGACACATAATTCATTGGGAATCATAAAATTTGAATTCAGCAATCCGTACGGAGTTTACGTCCACGATACACCTTCGAAAAGCCTGTTCCGAAACGACGTTCGCTCCTATTCACACGGCTGTATCCGTTGTCAGCTGCCCGACTCGCTCGCCCGTTTCATTCTGCGTCGCGACGAACAGCGCTTTATGCCACCGGATTCGCTCGATTCAATGTTGTACAGACAGGAGCACCGTAAGATCCAGCTCAAACATCCGATCGATATCCAGGTGGACTACATTACGGTTACCGCCGACGCGACCAATCGCCTGACGATCCATCCGGATATCTACGGCCGGGATGCAGCTTACGTAGCCTGGTTCTATTCCAATTGACATTGGACAATGGACAGTTGACAATTAGTTGAATAATTATCAATTGAAGCTTTGTCATTTGTCCATTGTCAATTGAAGCATTGCCAATTGTCAATTGCTGTGTACTTTTGCGCTACTAAATTGATTTTATGTCGGTGATCATTGCCCCTTCCATTCTGTCCTGCGATTTCGGTAACCTGCAGCGCGATTTCGAACTGATCAACAACAGTCAGGCCGACTGGTTCCACGTCGACATCATGGACGGCGTCTTCGTTCCGAACATTTCCTTTGGATTTCCGGTGATCGAAGCATTGAAAAAGGTGGCTAAAAAACCGCTCGACGTACACATCATGATCGTAAATCCGGATCAGTACATCGCACCGCTGGCGAAAGCCGGAGCCGATATTCTGACGGTTCATTACGAAGCTTGTACACACTTGCATCGCACGATCGCAGCGATCAAAGAAGCCGGAATGAAAGCTGGCGTGGCGTTGAATCCGCACACACCGGTCAGCGCACTGGAAAACGTTATCGCTGATCTCGACCTCGTACTCATCATGTCGGTAAATCCTGGTTTCGGCGGACAAAAA
>DJFN01000002.1:0-2068 GCA_002432085.1 Flavobacteriales bacterium UBA5871 | reverse complement strand
GAAGTAGACGGCGGCGTGAACACCGAAACAGGCGCAGAGCTCGTAGCTGCCGGAGCAGACGCATTGGTAGCCGGAAGCTTTGTATTTGGAAATCCGGATCCGAGCGGGGTTATTGCGAAGCTGAAGGCGTTGTAATACCAATACATCTCTCTAAGACACTGCTAATCATAAATACCACTATTACTATGGAGAAAGAAGTGAAACCACTTACAGAAGGGTTCGGAAGAAAGTTTCGAAATCCAATTATAGCTGGGTTTGTTTTATCTTGGATTGTATTTAATTGGAAATTTCTATTGTTTTTGATGTTTTCAAAACTCACAATAGAAAAGAAATTTGAAGCCGCAAAAACAACTTACCTCAATGGTTTTAGTGGATTTTTGTTCCCCTTTTTAGTTTCTATATTTCTTTATATAGCAATTCCTTATTTGACGGTATTTCTGGATAATTTGCTCGAACATAGCAAACAATTAAGAAAAAGAAAGGTTATAAATTCTCAAGTAAAGTTGTTGGAGGATGAACAGAAACTTCTTTATGCACAGAATAGATATTTTGATCGAGATGAGTTAATCAAGACGATTGAAAACCTCGCATCTACTAATGAAGACCTTAAAGAGAGAATTGATGAATTCACTATTCAATTAAATCAACATCGGGATTCTTTGGCTGTAATAGATGAATTAATCACAATCAAAAAACAACATACTGGTTTTGTAAATCCTCTTCAGACTTCAAATGTTAATATTATGGATGTATTTCCTGAATTAGTTCGAATAATTCATTCACCGAAAAACTCCACTAATAATCGAAGATTCGCCAATTTGATCTTAGATACTCCGGGTGAAGTAAAAGAGATCAAGCGTATGAAATTAATAGTCCCTGTAAACGTTCTGCTAGGTGAAGATGCTGACAAACCTTATGAATGGGAAATAACTGAAAGGGGATGGAAAACATTGGAATATATTTATTCTCAAAGATGTTCAATTCTTGTTAGGAATTTTAATCTATTGGAGATTTAAAATTTCAACAATGTAATTCTTATTTTCCCGCCGGCTGCAATTGCTTCACCACACTTTCATACAATTCTTCATACATCGGCAGAATAGCTTTCAACGAGAATTTCTGGGCCTGCTCGAGCGCCTGTTTGCGGAATTGCGTCAGTAACTGGTCGTTCGACAACAACTGCAATGCGTGTTTCGACATCGCTTCCACATCGCCCACATTCGCCATGTAACCGGAGAAACCGTGCTCGTTCACTTCCGGAATACCGCCTGTGTTGGACGAAACAACCGGAACCCCTTCCGCCATAGCTTCCAAAGCTGCCAGACCAAAGCTTTCCGTCTCGGATGGCAACAGGAACAGATCGGCGATCTCGAGAATCGGTCCCGTATCGCGGACTTTCCCGGTGAAAATGATCTTGTGGCAAATGTTCATTTCACGGGCCATGCGTTCAACAAGCGGACGTTCCGGACCATCACCGCCCAGAATGAGCTTCGCAGGAATTTCGTCCTGTACACGCTTAAACACCGACACAACGTCTTCGATGCGCTTCACCTTCCGGAAATTGGAAATGTGACACAGAATCCGTTCGTGGTCCTGCGCATAATGACGGCGTTTTTCCATATCGATCACCGGCACTTCGGGCTTGGCCTGGATGAAGTTCGGGATCACGTGGATCTCTCGCTCGGTCGCAAAATGCGTGTAGGTGTCTTTTTTCAGGCTTTCGGAAACGGCCGTAACGGCATTCGAAGCGTTCAGGCAAAACGTAATCACCGGCTCGAACGACGGATCTTTTCCTACAAGCGTAATATCGGTTCCGTGAAGCGTTGTAATAAACGGAATATCGATTCCCTGCGATTTGAGGATCTGCTGGGCCATAAACGCCGCCGATGCGTGTGGAATGGCGTAGTGTACGTGAAGCAGATCGAGCTTTTCGTATTTGACCACGTCGACCATTTTACTGGCGAGCTCGGTCTCATACGGCTGGTATTCGAACAGCGGATAATCGCTCACGGCCACTTCGTGGTAGAAGATGTTCTCCCGGAAGCTTCCCAGTCGAACGGGCTGCGAA
>DJFN01000143.1:13693-13884 GCA_002432085.1 Flavobacteriales bacterium UBA5871 | reverse complement strand
GCTGCAACAGGTATTCGTAGATCGAGATCAGGTTCATGCGGTAATACAGCGGCATGAGCACTTTCGCAATGACGAGATAGCCCAGAATGTAGCCCAGAACGACCTGAAAATACGCCATGCTTTCGGTATAGACTTTTCCTGGCACGGAAATGAATGTGACACCCGACAGCGACGTTCCGATCATGCCGAAA
>DJFN01000143.1:0-13646 GCA_002432085.1 Flavobacteriales bacterium UBA5871 | reverse complement strand
AATCGTAGAGACAAGTGCTGGGGTCATGGAACAAATTTAGTCTTTTTGTTAGTTGGAAATTTGAAGTTGGAAGTTTGAAGTTCACCATTCACTGTTGAAGATTATTATCTTGTACCAAAAAACGATGCGGGATTTCGACTGGACATCTTTCACCAAGCGGATTGCGGTGAAAAGCAGCATGGAAACGATCTATAAGGCCTGGACCATTCCTTCGGAAATCGAGCGTTGGTTCCTGGAATCAGCAGGATTTCAGCGCGAAGACGGCAGCGAAGTCGGTCATCATTCGGCAATAAAAGCCGGCGACCGTTATTCCTGGGAATGGTTCCTGTATGACGTCACGGAACATGGAAGGATCGTGGAAGCCAATGGAACCGATACGCTGGTGTTCACTTTTGCGGACGAATGTCATGTTCGTATCCGGTTGAAAGAAGAATACGATTACACGATCGTCGAGCTGACGCAAAACAACATTCCGACCGACGACGCTTCCAAACGCGACATACGACTCGGATGCGCTACCGGATGGTCGTTTTACCTGCTGAATTTGAAATCGGTGTATGAAGGCGGGCTCGATCTTCGCAACAAAGACGAGCGCTTAACGCCGATGGTCAATAACTGATTCCCGCGATCAGTCGTCTTCAAATGGCTTTACAACGTCAGGGATTTTTGCTGAAGTATCCGGCTCCAATCCACTTTGCACCTGCAATTGGTTGACTTCCCTGTTCAGCGAATCCAGCACTTCTGAATAAATGCTTTGCAGCTCCTGCTGGCGGGAAACGTAGTAATCGTAAGAGCGATCGAAACGCTCGGGCGAAACATTGTAGCGCTTCAAACAGGCTTTCCCCGAAGCGGACATGATCTTGTAGTAATTGGTCACCTGCTGGTAGCGCAATTCCACATGAGCTTCCAATACGACGAGCTCGCGCAGGATCACAACCATGGAATCACGCTCGATCAGATCGTCGGGAGCTTCCGGCTTCTGAATGTGAGACGTACAGGCCGAAAGTGCAAAGACAGCTACAAGAACAAGGAATCTCATCGATTGAACGTTAAACGCATACCTGCTTCCCGGTAAACGCACGGCTGATCGTATTCGTATACCGGAATGCCGTTTACAAAAGTCGTTTCGATGCGGTTGCGGAAGCGCGTTCCTTCAAACGGCGACCAGCCACACATATAGAACAGCGATTCAGGTGTTACAACGGTTTCGGCATTCGGATTCACCAGCACGAGGTCGGCGAAATAGCCTTCATGGATAAAACCGCGGTCTCTGAGCTGGAAGCAGGTTGCAACGGCATGGGCCATTTTTTCTGCTACGCGAGCACGTGGAATTTTTCCTTCGGCACTTGCTTCGAGCATGGCCAGCAACGCATGCTGTACCAATGGACCGCCGGATGGCGCATCGAGGTAGCCGCGTGCTTTTTCTTCTTTCGTATGCGGTGCGTGATCGGTTGCCACCACATCGATGCGGTTATCGAGCAGCGCCTCCCAGATTTTGTTTTTATCCGCAGCTGTTTTCACCGCCGGATTCCATTTGATCAGCGAGCCTTTCGCATCGTAATCGGCGTCCGTGAACCACAAATGGTGGACACAGGCTTCAGCCGTAATGCGTTTTTGTTCCAGCGGAATGTCATTGCGGAACAGCTCCGTTTCGATTCCGGTTGAAATATGCAGAATGTGCAAGCGCGTATTGTGTTTTTTTGCCAGCTCCACCGCTTTCGAAGAAGAAAGGTAGCAGGCTTCGGCACTGCGGATCAACGGATGCGCCGACATCGGGATGTTATCGCCGTAACGCTCTTTGTAGATCTCGAGGTTTTTGCGGATCGTTGCTTCGTCTTCGCAATGCGTCGCGATCAGCATCGGAACTTCGGCAAAAAGACGGTCGAGCGTCGCTTCCTGATCAACGAGCATGTTTCCGGTAGACGAACCCATGAAGACTTTCACGCCACAGACATTTTCCGTATTGGTTTTCAGGACTTCTTCGAGGTTGTCGTTGGAGGCACCCATGAAAAAGGAATAATTCGCGAACGAAGTCCTCCGGGCAATCTCGTATTTATCTTCCAGCAATTCCTGTGTCANNCGGAAATGCACCTGGTCGTCGATACACCCCGGAAACAACAATAATCCGGCGCAATCGCGCTCTTCGACGTTTCCTGCTTCCGAAAGTCCCGAACCGATCTTTGCGATCCGGCCGTTTTCGATCAGCACATCGGCAACGCGTTCTGTTCCTTCGTTGACCAATGTTGCTTCCTTCAGTATGAGCTTTTTCATTAAACCTTGATTTTCCGCATCTTCCAGACGCCCCAGAGCGCTTCTTTAAAAATGCTGGTCGACATTTTCGATTCGCCGTATTGACGGTCGATAAAGGTGATAGGTACTTCGATGATCCTAAATCCTTTGCGTTTTACGGCGTATTTCATTTCGATCTGGAACGCATAGCCTTTGAAATGGATCGCATCCAGGTTGATGGATTCCAGCGCCTCACGCTTGTAGCACATAAATCCGGCCGTCGTGTCGGAAATTCCGAGGAACAGGATCATGCGCACATACACCGAAGCGAAATACGACAACAGGATGCGTCCGACAGGCCAGTTCTTCACTTTTCCGCCTTTGCAGTAACGCGAGCCTATGCTCAAGCCTACGCCGGGCTGTGAACAGGCTTCGAGCAAACGCGGCAAGTCTTTCGGATCATGGGAAAAATCGCAATCCATTTCGAAAATGNNGCCCATTTGAAACCATGAATGTAAGCTGTTCCCAACCCGAGCTTTCCGGCGCGTTCCTGTAAAAAAATGCGATCGGGATGACGTTCCATGGCTTCGCGCACGATATCGGCGGTGCCATCGGGAGAAGCGTCGTCAACTACCAGGATATTGAAAACAGGACCGAGCGCTAATACGGTATCCAACATCCTCCCGACGTTTTCACGTTCGTTGTAAGTTGGTATGATGACGATAGCGCTCACGTTGTTTTTTGAATTACAGCCGCTAAATTACTCACNNCTTTTTCTGTTCCTCTTATTGTTCTCTTCATTGAAAGTGAGCGCACAATCGTCGCTGAACATGGAGCTGCTTGCCCATTGGAGCGAGGATTCGTTAACGACCAGTACGTCGGAAGTCCGTTACAGCGATTGCTATGGGTTTGTCTGGCAAGGCATGGAATACGCCGTTGCCGGTTCTACGGAAGGAACGCACATTTTCGTCATTACACCGGAAAACGAGCTCATCCCGAAAGGTTTTATCAAAGGCCGCTTCTCGCATTATTCCGTGAGTCACCGCGATTATGCCGTTTACCAGAATTACCTCTACGCCGTTTGCGACGAAGGTGTGAGCAGCCTGCAGATCATCGATCTGAGCTATCTGCCCGATTCGGTCCATTTAGCGAAGGAAGACACGGTCAAATTCGGTCGCGTTCACAACATTTTCATCGACACGAATCTGGCACATCTGTATTCCTGCATTCACCGCTCGACTTCAGAAACGGCTACGATCGAATCGGCGATGAAGGTCTTTTCGATCACGGATCCATTAAACCCGATGGAGTTGTGGGCCGGCCCGGACGATATTCCCGAAGTGCATGATATTTATGTCAGAAACGGTAAAGCCATCCTGAATTGCGGCTTCGACGGCCTGCGCGTTTACAACTTCGCCAACGATCCGACGAATCCCGATTACCTCGATTCCAAAACGTTTTACGAAGATCAGGGCTATAATCACCAGGGCTGGCTTTCACCTTCGGGAACAACGTATGTTTTCGCGGATGAAACGAACGGAAAACGGGTAAAAAAATGCTCATTCGACGGCACGAACATAACGATCCGTCAGCTGTTCGGAACGAATTACCAGAACGGCTCGGTTCCGCACAACATCATGTGTACCGACACTTTTGCGTTCGTAGCCTATTACAACGAAGGATTCCGCGTATTCGACCTGCGCTACAGTCCGCCATTGGAAATCGCGCATTACGACACGTATCCGAAAGAACATTTCTTCAAAATGCACGGCAACTGGGGCTTGTATACACTGCTTCCTTCGGGGCGAATCCTGGCTTCCGACCGTCAATACGGCTTATTCGTGCTTGGTTTCGACCGAAACGTCTTTGGCCCTGTTAAGGACGACGAAGTCACTGTTTTATATCCGAATCCATTGACCGAAGGCGCAACGGCTATCGTAAGGCTTCCCAACGATGTCCAGCACTTTTCCTGGAAGCTCTTCGATCACGCCGGAAGAACTGTTCTCACCGGCGAAATCAGCGACAGCAATTACCTGCTGCTGAACGAACATCCGGCAACCGGTATGTATCAGTTGCGCGTGAGCTATCAGAATTATCTGGATGAGACGATTGAAGAAGCGATTAAGGTTGTGGTTCTTTGAGCAGTTATGAATTATGAATGATTAATTATAAAGGACTTCCCTTAATAATTCATAATTAATCATTTAGAATTGATTTATCGCGTCCTGGATAAGATCAAACTCAAATCCTTTTCCCGCTAAATAGCGTTGTAATTTCGCTCTCTTTTCCCATGGATCTTTGATGCGCTGCAGATCGCGAAGCTTCTTTTCGGTTTCTTTCAGCAGAATGCCGTAGTATTCGTCGCCGTCGATGGTTTTAAGTGCGCGCTTGATGGAAACTTCGCTGACAAATTTCGCTTTCAGTCCCTGAACGATCTTTAGTCGTCCCCAATGCTTGATGCGCAGCTTACCGGAACAATAGGCTTCGGCGAAACGTTCTTCGTCAAGATAACGCTCCGAGATCAGATGTGCCACCAGCTGGTCTTTCTGCTCGATGCTCATCCCCCATTGCAGGAGCTTGTTGGTTACTTCGGAATGGCAGCGTTCCTGGTAGGCGCAGAAAGCTTCGATCTTCGCTTTGGCTTCCAGAAAAGAAAAATTGCCCCCTGACATCAGAGAGCAATTTCGTTATTATTTCCATCGAGGAAGGAGTATTGCAGCAGGTGATGTGTGGTCACACCGCGTACCTCGATCCATTTTTTGTACTTGAGGAACCATTTCCGCTGACGGGAAAGCAAGCCGTTCTTGAAGTAAGCCTCCAGATAAGGATGCACTTGCAATACAAGCTTTTTCTCGCGACGGTCCTGTAAGAGATAATGCAGGTTGTTCTCAATTTCCTCGGCGAACAGGATCGATGCCTGGATCTCGCCGGTTCCGTTACAGGTCGGGCAGGTCTCGGACGTATTGATATCCGTTTCCGGACGCACGCGCTGGCGGGTGATCTCCACCACGCCGAATTTCGACGGAGGCAGGATATTGTGCTTCGCGCGGTCGCCTTTCATGGCTTCCTTCAGCTTTTCGAACAGGATCTTGTTGTTCTCCTTGTCGTGCATATCGATAAAGTCGATACACACGATTCCACCCATATCGCGGAGCTGGAGCACACGTGCGATCTCTTCGGCCGCTTCGAGGTTCGTCGCCATGGCGTTCGATTCCTGTCCGTCGGCACCTTTCCGGTTACCGCTGTTCACATCTACCACGTGCATGGCTTCGGTGTGTTCGATGATGAGGTAGCCGCCGCTTGGCAACGGTACTTTTTTACCGAACATGGTCTTGATCTGCTTGTTGACGCCGAAACGCTCGAAAATACCGAGCTTGCCGTCGTACAGCTTCAGGATCTTTTCTCTTCCCGGAGCGATACCGCTGATGTAATCTTTCAGTTCCGTCAGCAACTTGTCGTCGTTGACATGGATATTGGTAAAGTCTGCATTCAGCAGGTCGCGCAAAATGGAAGAAGTCTTGTCGATCTCGCCCAGCACACGGCGCGGCGGTGTCGCATGACGCAGGTTGGCGTGCATGGTCTTCCATTTCTCCATCAGATTGCGGAGATCCTGGTCGAGCGCTTCTACTTTTTTGGTAGCCGCTACGGTGCGAATGATCACACCGAAGTTTTTCGGCTTAATGTCGTTCATCAGATCCCTGAGACGTTCGCGCTCTTCGGGCGACTTGATCTTCTGGGAAATGGAAATTTTATCAGAAAAGGGCACCAATACGAGGTACCTTCCTGCCAGTGTCAGCTCGGAGCACAAACGCGGCCCTTTGCTTGAAATCGGTTCTTTGGCGACCTGGACGAGGATGGGAGCTGAAGTGGAGATGATGTCTCCGATCTTCCCATCTTTCGGAATGTCTTTTTCCGGTTTGAAATACAGCAAATCGGCGACATTCTGCTTCTTGTGCAGGGTATCTTTGGTGAATTTATCCAGGGATTGAAACTGTGGTCCGAGATCCAGGTAATGCAAGAATGCATCCTTCTCGTAGCCTACGTCAACAAAGGCGGCATTGAGGCTGGGAACGACCTTACGGACTTTTCCGAGGTAGATATCACCTACGGCGAAATCCGTGTTTCCCTGTTCCTCGTGTAATTCGACCAATTTACCATCGCGCAGAAGAGCAAGCCAGACGCCGCCGGGACGGCTGTCTACAACTAGTTCTAAACTCACGAAAACGAAATTAGAAAATGACTAAAACAGAAAAACTTAGCAGACGGGACGTCCGCTAAGCTCTCTGAACTCTTTCAGAAGAATCTTATTTCTTCTTCTTATGACGGTTTTTTCTTAGTCTCTTCTTACGCTTGTGCGTCGCCATTTTATGTCTTTTTCTTTTCTTACCGCTTGGCATAGCAATGTTATTTTATATGGTTATTAATCTTCTAATATTCAATCGATAGGGCTTCTTTAAAAAGAAGCACTCCCGCGTTAACAGGAGTGCAAAGATATAAAAATATTTTTCTATATCGGTTAGATGTGAAAGAATCTCGATTATTTTACAACAACCTTATTCTTCACTTCCTCTACAAAAGTCTTAGCAGGTTTAAAGGAAGGAATGTTGTGTGCAGGAATAATGATAGTAGTATTTTTTGAGATATTACGGCCGGTTTTCTCTGCACGTTCCTTCACTACAAAGCTTCCGAAACCTCTCAGGTATACATTTTCATTCTTCGCAAGTGAAGTTTTGATGGAAGTCATAAATGCCTCCACAGCTTTCTGAACTTCGTTTCTCTCCAACCCTGTTTCTTCTGCGATTTCAGCAACGATATCTGCCTTTGTCATCTTCCTAAAATTTAAATTTTTTCAACAATGTGATTTTCAATCGCAAAAGTAACTCGTTCAAAGCGTTTATTTTTGCTTTCAGAGATTTTTTATGTGATTTTTCCCTAAATGACTGATTTTGTTCTACAAATCACCGATTGGTACAGACAAAACGCCCGCGACCTGCCGTGGCGGAGGACCAAAAACGCCTATTTTATCTGGTTGTCGGAGGTCATTTTGCAGCAAACCCGGGTCGATCAGGGGATGAATTATTACCTCCGTTTTGTCGACGAATTTCCGACCGTAACGCACCTCGCCAATGCCGACGAAGAACAGGTGCTGAAGCTCTGGCAAGGTCTCGGTTACTATTCCCGCGCGCGCAATCTTCATAAGACCGCAAAGGAAGTCGTGGAGCGCTTTAACGGCGAATTCCCGGCGTCGCATGCCGAATTGCTTTCCTTAAAGGGAATCGGGCCATATACCGCTGCTGCGATCGCTTCATTCGCTTTCGACCTGCCGCACGCCGTAGTAGATGGCAACGTGTATCGTGTGCTGAGCCGTTATTTCGGCATCGACACGCCGATCGATTCTACAGGCGGTAAAAAGGAATTCCAGTTGCTGGCCGATTCACTGATCCCGGCTGCTATGCCGGCACTGTTCAACCAATCGGTGATGGAATTCGGAGCGTTGTATTGTACGCCGGCCAATCCGAATTGTGAAAGCTGTATCGTGCGCTCGTCCTGTCCTTCGGGGAATGGTCTTTACCGCTCGCGACCGGTGAAAGGCAAGAAAACGGCTGTTCGCGATCGTTATTTCCATTACTTCCATATAGAAGAGAACGGCACGCTGCTGGTTCGCAAACGCGATTTCAAAGATGTCTGGCACAACCTCTACGAATTCCCGATGATCGAAACGGAAGGGCCGGAATTAACCGAAGAACAGCTGGCCGTTTTCGGACTGAAAACCGAACAGCTAATTGAACAGCTTTCGGCTAAACATGTTCTGAGCCATCAAAGGATTCACGCTGCGTTCTACCGCGTTTCAAAACCGAAAATGGACGCTTTCGAACAGTTCATTAAAGTCGACAATGAAGGATTGCATAAACTGCCGGTTCATCGGTTGATGTCGCGGTATATGGAGATTTCAGGACTTTAGGATTCAGAAGACAAGACATCAGGACTTCAGGAAGGCAAGACCCGCCTACCGGCAGGCAGGTTTCAGGACATCAGGACATTCAGAATCAGACTTCGCTGAAACGGACGGTGAGTGTTTTGATTTCCGTTATATGTCTTCCGCTGTGTCTGCCCGATTTCCATCGTGGCAATTTCTCCATGAACGTTTTTAGTGCCGGTCGAATGCTTTCCACATTGCTGCCTTTGGCATCGAGGAAACGGACCGCGCCGTCTTCACGTATTTCAAAACGAATAATGTAATTGCCTTCGAGCGGAACGCCTCCACTGCAAAAAACGGACACCATCTCATTTTCGATTTTTTGCTTAAAAGCAGTCTCTCCACCAGCAAACTCGGCCCGTTCATCTATGTATTCCGCTATAGGCCATGCTTCTTCCACGCCCACAGCAAGCTCGACAGGCACCCCTGGCATCAGTGGCTTATGTTTAATCGTCTTAACGAGTGCTCCCGCTTCATTGTATTCACGCCACGTTTCGCAGGGCATTCCATCTTTCAGCCAGCTTTCCATTCGGAGCACGCCCGCAGCCGAATAATCCCGGATGAACTGAACAAACTGATTTTTAACCAGCGTATCCAGGGAAAACTGCTTCAGCACACCATGATCATAGTACGTCTTTTTATAAGCCTGGAATCCTGACATTGTTTCTGAGAGCAACACTCCTGTTTCTGAATAACGATATTCCCTGCGTTGGTGCTTTTTATACTTTATGATGCCGGTTTGAGCCCATTCGATGACAAGCGTATCTTCTCCATACCAGTCTTTATAGGCAACTCCCGATGGCATGCCGTTCGCATAGTAACGCCATCTCGACGTCTGTTTTCCCCAGAAACTGTCAAGGTATTCCTGTGTGTCATGGTTCCGTCCGCTCACCTGAAAACTATCGATCCATATTATGGTACCACTATCATCCTTCATAACTACCTGAGGAGAAATAACAAGCGGTCCGCTCGTTCGAAATGTGGTTAATGTTCGCTCGCCTCGGGAAACAATAATGGTATCGCCGCGCTGAGTGATGGTTCGTGATGCGTCCGAGCGGTCTGCCCACGTTCTGGCTTCCACTATTACATCTTTGACCGTTAATTGATAGGCCGTTCTCCTGTCCCATTGCGGCTTACAGGTTGTTTGCGCGATTGTTTGAAAAGAAAGTAAACTGATAATCAGAATGGTTAGTACAGAATGAATCGGTTGACACATAACAGGTTTTTAAAAGAAGATACAATATCGGTACTTTTTCCATAAATGCAATTCCCTATATTTGTTCTATGGCAGGTAGTGTAAACAAAGTCATTCTGATAGGAAATCTGGGCAAGGACCCGGAAGTGCGCCGACTGGAAAACGGTGCGGTTGTAGCGAGCTTTCCGCTGGCAACTTCCGAAACGTATGTCGATCGCAACACCGGCGAGCGCAGGGAAACGACCGACTGGCACAACATCGTGCTGTGGCGTGGTCTGGCCGAAGTAGCGGAAAAATACGCACGCAAAGGTCAGAAGATCTATGTCGAAGGGAAGCTGAAAACCCGTTCCTGGAACGACAAGGACGGCAATACGCGTTACACGACCGAAATCCTGGGCGAAAATATGACATTGCTCACACCGCGCGGTGAAAACGAACGCGGGCCGGACCCAACTCCGCCGCCTTATCCGCAGGAACAAAATCACGGACCAAAACCAATGGATTTCGATCCGTCGGCAGAAGACGATCTGCCATTCTAGCCTATGGAAAGCATCGACCCTTTGAGTACCGACCCTGTTCCCGTCATTTTGCACGCCGGTTTGCCCGACGTGTTCATCTACATTTTGCTGATCCTGCTGCTGATCGTTTCTTCGGCGCTGATTTCCGCTTCGGAAGTGGCTTTTTTCTCGTTAAGTCCGGGTGAAAAAGACGAATTGAAAGAAGAAAATTCCGGTAACAGTCAGCGGGCGCTCAAATTACTGAGCCGGCCGAAAGATCTGCTGGCAACGATCCTGATCACCAACAACCTGGTGAACGTATGCATCATCATCCTCTCTTCCACCCTGCTGGAAACCGTTTACACGGGCAAGAACGAAACGCTCGTGTTCTTCATCGAAGTGATCGGCATTACGTTTTTTCTCTTGTTGCTGGGCGAAGTTGCACCGAAAATCTACGGATCGCGTTACAGTGCAAAGACCGTTCGCATCATGGCCCGACCGTTGTCGTTTTTCAATATTCTGCCGCCGATCAGCTGGGTCCGTTATTTCCTGGTTTCGGGAACGAACCTGCTTAACCGTCGTGCGCGAAAACGCGGCGTGAACATCTCCTCCGACGATCTGGAACACGCATTGGCATTGACGAAAGAAGAAAACGCTTCGGAAGAAGAACACCGCATTCTCGAGGGAATTGTGAAGTTCGGGAATACGGATGTGCGTCAGATCATGCGCCCGCGACTCGAAGTTGTGGCCATTTCCTGCGAGCTGACCATGCCGGAAGTGTTAAATGTGATTTTAGAAGCCGGTTATTCGCGTATTCCGGTTTATGAAGGATCATTCGATAATGTCACCGGCATTCTGTATATCAAAGACCTTTTGCCGTATCTGAACAACCAGAGCTACGACTGGAACCAACTGGTTCGTAAGCCATTCTTTGTTCCCGAAAATAAAAAGATCGACGATCTGCTGAAGGAATTCCAGGGCATGAAAATGCACATGGCGGTGGTCGTTGACGAATACGGCGGCGCCAATGGCCTGGTGACGCTCGAAGACGTTCTGGAAGAAATCGTGGGCGACATCACCGACGAATTCGACGACGACGAGATTGTTTATACCCGCATCGACGACGACACCTGTCTTTTCGAAGGTCGTACCGCGCTGGTCGATTTTTACAAAGTAATGAACATCGACGGCAAGGAATTCGAAGCCAGCAAAGGCGAATCGGATACCATTAGCGGATTTCTCGTCGAGCATGCCGGCCGCATTCTTCGCAACAACGAATTCATCAAATTCAGTGGATTGAAATTCGTCGTGGAATCATCCGATAAGCGT
Organism: Flavobacteriales bacterium UBA5871; assembly: GCA_002432085.1. Classification (GTDB taxonomy): domain Bacteria; phylum Bacteroidota; class Bacteroidia; order Flavobacteriales_D; family Crocinitomicaceae; genus Fluviicola. Next base: position 2,419 of record DJFN01000143.1, on the reverse strand, counting down.
CGCATTAAAATGATCAAAGTACTTGTTGAACATGACTAAACTGCCTTTAACACTCATCGCCATGGTATTGCTCTTCGCCCGTTGCGGAGAAGAAACGCCCGTTCCGAAACCACCGACTTACCTGCGACACGATTTCCCGAAACACGCTTACCAGCCGATCTCATCGGAATGTCCGTATACGTTCGAGCTTTCGACGGCTTACAGCTATACAAATGTGATGCAAAATGGTCAGCCGACCTGTCACAAAGACATCGATCTCGGTCCGCTGAACGGAACCATCAGCTTTTCGTACATCGAAATGGAACGCCCGTTGAAAGATTACGTGGAGTACGCGTTGTCGAAAGTGGAAGAACACCAGGTAAAAGCCGATCGCATTGAGGATGAGCACGTGATTCGTCCGGATGCAAAAGTTTACGGAACGTTCTTCGAGCTGAAAGGCGATGTAGCTTCACCGTTCCAGTTCTACCTCACGGATTCATCGACGCGCTTCATAAGCGGAATGGTCTATTTCAACTCACGCCCGAACTACGATTCTCTCAAGCCCAGCCTGGATTATCTGAAACAGGATCTGAAGCATTTGATGGAAACCTTCGAGTGGAAATAATTGACAGTGGACAATTGACAATGCACAATTATTTGTCAATTGTAAAATGTCAATTGTCAATTGAGAAAAATCCGTTTGATTCAATTTTCCACAGCACTTCGGGATAATCCTGTTTGCAAAGCTGCTGAATGGCTGTCAGAACTCTTGCTTGCGGATCGATCGTCGGGCCGCCTTCGCCAAGCTGTTGAATCGAGACAATTTCTCCTTTGACGAAATCTCCCGAGCGCGTTACGTATAATTTGTAGATCGGCGCGATTCCATTCACTCCTGAAAGGTTGAAACGGCTGTAAGTCGCGAAATTCCCCATAGAATAGGTGATGAATTTGCCTTTGTAGCAATCCATGGCGCGTGTTACGTGAGGTCCGTGTCCAAGTACCATATCGGCACCGGCATCGATTACCACGCGAGCGAACTCGTGTACATTTCCGCGGTCTTCACCGATGAAGATTTCCTTCTGACGTGTCACATGCGTTTTGGAAGAGCCTTCCGCCCCGCCGTGAAACGAAACGATAACGATATCGCACATTTCATTCAGTTGCTTCACAATTCGACGCGCCTGTTCGTAATCATTGATTCGCAGGCAAGCCGTGTTCGGTGCGAAAGCCGTCATTCCGACTACCAATCCTTTTACATGAATCGTGTCCCACGGACAAACTTCCAGACCGGCGTATTTAATGCCTTTTTCTTTCAATACTTTTTGCGTATTTGCTCGTCCGGGCTCACCGAAATCGCCCATGTGGTTGTTTGCGATCGACAACAGGTCAAAACCGGCGTCTTTTAAATGATCGACCACAAATTCCGGCTGACGGAACGCATAACATTTCGTCGGATCGCTGCATTTTTTCACATCACCACCGCTATTGAGCACCGTTCCTTCCAGGTTCCCGAAAGTCAGATCGGCATTACGGAGAATCTCTTTTACCGGATCGAGGATATTTTGTCCGTTTGGCGGAACGTGGCTTTCATCCGGGAAGTTCGTTCCTAACATCATATCGCCCACGGCAATAATGGTGATGAGCGTGTCATCTGCGGCAGGAATCGTATCGACAGTCGTTACCTGCTGATTGGTACGAACCGGGAACAGCTTGTCTCTGAAGAGAAATCCTGCACCTACGACGGGCAGTAAGATAGCTGAAAAGAAAAGCGAGTTGCGAACGGAATGTTTCATCATAGCCTGTGGAACGAAATTGCGGTGTAAAGGTTACCGGGCCACAAAGTTAGGGAATTTAATGTGTTGCGGATGACGCGATGCCCATGGTTAATTGCTCCCAATGGTCCCGCAAATTCCGCAGATCTTCGCAGAATAATTGAGAGATGTACAAGGTTTATTATAGTCTTGTTCAGCTTTACCAATAGACATACAACTGCAATAACCATCTGCGCCTATCTGCGGGAGACCATCCAACCCGATATGATCTTAGAATATAGTCTCTCTGATTTCCTTCCCAAGCAATTTCAGAATAGCGCAAATAAACTAACTTTACGACCCGAAAACAGCGCCTCGGGCACATAACGACAGCAGAACACCATGACAGTACAGGAAATACGCGAGCATTACTTTCGGTTTTTCGAATCCAAGCAGCACCAGATCGTTCCATCCGCGCCAATGGTGGTGAAAAACGATCCTACGCTGATGTTTACGAATGCCGGCATGAACCAGTTTAAGGATTTTTTCCTTGGCAATGCCGTACCGAAGCACCGCCGTGTGGCGAATTCGCAGAAATGTTTGCGCGTTTCCGGTAAGCACAACGATCTCGAAGAAGTAGGCGTAGACACCTATCACCACACGATGTTCGAAATGCTCGGCAACTGGTC
>DJFN01000089.1:4428-4822 GCA_002432085.1 Flavobacteriales bacterium UBA5871 | reverse complement strand
AAACAGCGTTTGGTGGGGCGATGTAAACATTCCTGTTTCAACTCAGCAGTTCGATGCGCTTTACAACCGCATGAAAGCTTACCTGAACGGCCGCGATGTATATGTACGCGATGCGTATGCCTGCGCCGACGAGAAATTCCGTCTCAACATCCGCGTGGTAACGGAATATCCCTGGTCGAATATGTTTGCCTACAATATGTTCCTCCGTCCGACTGCAGAAGAGATCGAAAACTTTGACGCTGAGTGGCACATTGTCTGTGCTCCTGGCTTCAAAGCGGATCCTGCGATCGACGGAACGCGCCAGTCGAACTTCGCAATTCTGAATTTCACCCGCAAGATGATCATCATTGGTGGAACAGGCTATACAGGCGAGATCAAAAAAGGAATTTTCTCC
>DJFN01000089.1:0-4369 GCA_002432085.1 Flavobacteriales bacterium UBA5871 | reverse complement strand
GACGAGCACGGCTGGTCAGACAATTCCGTATTCAACTTCGAAGGAGGCTGCTACGCGAAAACGATCGATCTTTCCCGCGAGAAAGAGCCGCAGATCTTCGACGCGATCAAATTCGGCGCGATCCTCGAGAACATCGGTTTCCAGGGCGACAGCTCAACTCCGGATTACACAGACGGCAGCATCACGGAAAACACACGTGTATCCTACCCGATCGATTTCATCGACAACATCATGGTTCCTTCCGTTGGATCGGGCCCGAAAAATATTTTCTTCCTGACAGCTGACGCATTCGGTGTATTGCCTCCGATCNNGGCGATGTACCACTTCATGTCCGGATATACAGCGAAAGTTGCCGGAACAGAAGTAGGTGTAACCGAGCCTACAACAACATTCTCTGCCTGCTTCGGCAAGGCTTTCCTCCCGCTCCACCCTGCGAAATACGCAAAATTGCTGGGTGAAAAGCTCGAAGGGACCGACATCAAGGTATGGCTGGTTAACACGGGCTGGTCCGGGGGTTCCTACGGTGTAGGAAGCCGTATGAAACTGTCTTACACACGTGCAATGATCACGGCTGCGCTGACCGGAAAGCTGGACAACGTTGAGTTCGCGAAATTGCCTGTGTTCGACCTCGCATTCCCTACAAGCTGCGAAGGTGTTCCTTCTGAAATTCTGAATCCACGCGAAACGTGGGCAGATAAAGTGGCTTATGATAAAACTGCCAACCATCTGGCTGAACAATTCGTTAAGAACTTCGAACTGTATGCAGCGGAAACTTCAGCCGATATTTTAGCTGCAGCTCCAAAAGCGTCAGTCACTGCTTAACAGCACAAGCAATTGTGGGAAACGCCTTCCGATTTGGGAGGCGTTTTTTGTTTGTGAAAGGCTGATTTTGATTCAAAAAATGACTACTCACATGTAATATTACATTATTGCATTAATGCATTTTTGGCATGAACGAGCTTTTTTTAGATTGCGGTAATTTACCCATCCGCCGCAGCGGCCGGATACACAAAAAATCAGCTTCGAATTAATTCAGAGGGTATAGTTTCTGACTATTGTATAAATAAAAATAGTTCTGAATTATGCATTCTGAATTCTGAATTCTGAATTCATTCCCAGCTAAGATCCAGCGGTCGCTCCATTTCTTTGAACTCGATGAATTCGATCTTCAGGTCGTCAATGTAGCACGGTATTTCCGAATCGTTGTAGAGGTAAAATTCCACGCGCTTGTTGACGAATTGTTCCTTCAACGCTGAAAGCTTCGGCATTTGCAATTCGAAAGTATGGTATTCCCATTGACCGAAATGATTTGTGAAGCCGTTCAGCTGATAGGGATTGTAATTGATGCTCTGGTCGTTCCCGACGAATGAAATAGCGAAAAACGCATTGTTTTCCTTTGCCGGCATGAAGAACCAACCCGAAGCACGGATCAGCACGTTGCGTTTGTATGGAACAGAATCCATCGGGATGTATTTCCCAACGCTGAAATTGGCGTTTTTATCGACTTTGCTCGCGTATTTCCCCGAATGACTGCGCTCTGTCGTTCTATTGCCACAATTGATCCAGGAAGAATCCACGGTTTCCATGTCGTTGGAGAAAACAAGTCGCTGCACAACATTCTCCGGACTTTCATCCGCCGGAAAACGGTAAAACTGTCCGCTGTTTCCTCTGTCGGTTCGCAGGAAAACGTGCCAGTAGCCTTTAGCCGTCGTTTTGAAATCGTGATCGAGAATGCCGGTGTTCGCCTGATAGGTCTGGTNNCGTCAGCACACTTCCACGCAGCCATTTGTTTGGAACCGTGAGCAACATTGCCAATAACAGGAAGAACAACGGATAATGCTCGATAAACGCACGCGTTCCGTAGCTCGCACCGTAATTCCAGCACCACCAGGAGGAAATTACGTAGATATTCACACACATATACAGCAGCACGCCCCAGAACAGGTAGCGATTGCGGCGGAACAACACCGGAAAACCGAAGAGCGCAATGAAGCAGATCGGCGTGTAAACGAACAAGCCTTTGGCATAGCTGAAGAGCACATTGGTAATCTCCGGCTTCGTAAAATCGAATCCTTCTTTCGTATAGGACCAGACAAGGAATTCACCCGTTCCCCAGCGGTAAACGATCAGCTGACAAACCGCAGGAATAAACGCCAGCAATAATCCCAGCACAAAGGCGCGCGGCCGTGAGAAAACGCGTTTGACAGTATCCCGGAAATGACGGAAATCATTCGCCAGGAACGGTGCCATAAGTAATACGATAACGTCCGTCGGCCGGACGAAAAACAAGAGCGAACTCACGGCTATAATCGCCACAATACTGCCGGAATTGAACTCCGTGAGCAGCTTTTTGCAATGGTATAAAAGGTAACAGACCAAACCGAACGCAACAATATGCGACCACCCCGGCGCCATGACCGTGTATTGAAAAGCGACCGTTCCGAAGGCAATCGCGACGTGGACGACACAAATGATCCAATCCGGCAAACGGTAATAACGCAATAGCTTCGTCAGGTAAATCAGTCCGAACAGGAAATAGCACAACGTTCCGATCGACATCAACACCGGGAAAAACAGCGAATAGCCATCAGCAGGAAGACCACTTACGATACTCGTCCCGTAAGCGATTGTAAAGAATGGCAGATAGCAAATTGCTGTACCGGCAAAATACTTCACCACTTCCGGATTCTCGGCCTGACCGTCGAATTGATGTTCCACGAAAACCATTGGCAGGTAGCGGTAATAATCGGCTGCGTCAGTGTGAACGGCATGCTGCCACAGACCGTCTTTCCAGCGGAACTGGTAATCGGCAAACAGCAGAACGATTCCGATCAGGAGAATCGTGCGTGAAACGGGTGACGATAAGCGGGCGCGGATAGTTTTCAGCATAATGTGCGTTCCTGACAAATGTAGTTTAAAATAGATGCTTTTTTCACCACAAAGGCACAAAGCTTTATTGGGGGAAGTACTGGTGTAGTTCGAAGCACCCGTCCGGCGCGGCGCACGGATTACACGAAGGCGTTTCCAAAATTGACTCCAGGTTTTTGTCTCAATGCTATTGATAAACTTCCTACATTAAAATGGAGATCATGGGAAAGTCAGCTTTTGTGTACTCCGCAGCAGGCGGAGTCTTCAATTTAAACCCAGCGCATTACCCGCCTTTTGTGCCTTTTACGGTGAAATTGCCTATGTGCTTCTAAAGCAAAAAAAGACGGCCCGAAAGCCGTCCTTTGTAACCCAATACTTAAAATAACGAGTTAAGCGATATCGGTCACCAGCTGGTGTTTTTCGATCAGTTTCCGAAGGTTAATGAGTGCGTAGCGCATTCTCCCAAGAGCGGTATTGATCGAAATATCTTCTGCGTCGGCGATTTCCTTGAACGAAAGGTCCTGGAAAATGCGCTGAACGATGATTTCACGCTGTGATTCCGGCAGGTAGTCAATCAGTCCGAGCATTTGCTGCTCGAGCTCATTGCGGGTAATAAACTGTTCCACATTCTCATCCTCCAGTTTGAGTACGGAAAAAATATTGAAGTCTTCACTTTTAGATGAACGCTCGCCCACCATACGCATGCGACCTGCCTTCCTGAAGTGATCGATTACGAGGTTTTGCGCAATACGCATCGCCCAAGGAAGGAATTTTCCTTCTTCGTTATAATTGCCCAGCTTCAGGGTGTTGATGATCTTTACAAAGGATTCCTGGAAAATATCTTCAGCCAGCTCACGATCGCGAACCTTGTTGTAAATTGCCCGGAATAGCTTGTCCTTATGTCGCAGTAATAGAACCTCGAAAGCTTGCTCCTTTCCCTCCATGTACAAGGATACAAGTTCCTGGTCGTCCAGATTTTTCATAGCCATAACTCTACTCTTAAAAAAGTTTGAACCTTATTTGTTTAACACTTGTTTAATGTAGAGTTTACTCTATAGGCTTCTGCGTTTATTTCTCCGAAAATAGCACTTAATCTTAAAAAAACAAAAAAAGGATGAAAAAAAGTCTGAATTAACCGACTGTAACACAATAAAACACGGATTCATGAAACGTCTGAAACCCAACGGAGGCAGCTATTCGAACTTCTTTTTCCAATGAATGTGGATCCTGACAAATAACATGCCCTTCCGGCTTGATGATTGCCAATTCTGTTCGTATCTTCGTGTTCCGTTTTCGACGGATATTTCGCAGCATGGCAAACACATTCATTCACATCAAAGGCGCGCGGGTTAACAACCTCAAAAACATGGAAGTTAAGATCCCGCACGGAAAGCTAACGGTTATTACAGGCTTGTCGGGATCGGGGAAATCTTCCCTGGCTTTCGACACGCTTTACGCGGAAGGACAAAGACGCTATATTGAAAGTTTGTCCTCCTATGCC
>DJFN01000228.1 GCA_002432085.1 Flavobacteriales bacterium UBA5871 | reverse complement strand
AGACAACGAAGGAACAATCTGCATCGACGGACGTGGAAAAACGATGTTCTTCACCCGTTGCCCGAACGTGAAAAAGCAAAACCTCGGCTGCGACATCTGGATGTCGGAAGCTAAAGGTGATGGCTGGGACAAGCCGGTGAAGCTTGCGCTGAAAACACACGATTCTATTTCTGTTGGTCACCCATGCGTGAGCGAGGACGGTAAATTCCTGATTTTTGCTTCCGATTTTACAGGTGAAGGCTCTCTTGGTGGTCGCGACCTTTGGTATACGACTTACGACAGAAAATCAGAATCATGGACAACGCCTGTGAACATGGGGCCTGAGATCAACACGCCTGGTGATGAGCTCTTCCCGACGCTTGCAATGAACGGTGATCTGATCTATGCTTCCAACGGCTTGCCTGGAATGGGTGGTCTGGACTTGTTCCGCGCTGCTAAAGTAGGTGAGACAAACAAGTGGGAAAACCCGACGAACATGGGCGCACCACTCAACTCCGATTATAACGATTACGCGCTGATCGAGCAAACCGATCGCAAAGGATACTTCACTTCCGAGCGTAAAGGAAGCAAGGGTGAGAACTTCAAGCCAGACCTCTGGATGTATGAAATTCCTCCTTACATTTTCGACCTGAAAGTAATCGTAACCGACCTCACAGACCGCACGAAGACGATCGAAGGTGTGAAAGTGGTTGTTACCGGTTCTGCTCCGAACGATCGCTGGGAAGGTGTTACAGGGAAAGACGGTTCTATCTTCTGGGATAAAAAACCGAACTCCGACCGCTTCGTTAACGAAGATATGTCTTACAAGATCAATATCTCCAAAGAAGGTTACCACGAAGATAAGCTTGGTTCCAAGTTCACAACAGTAGGAGTGAAGGACAACCAAAGCTTCGTAATGGAAATGCAGCTCCTGCCGAAGAAACCGATTCGTCTGCCGGAAGTGCGTTACCCGCTCTCTCAGTGGACACTCCTTGTGGATTCTACGATCAACTCGCCTGACTCCCTGTTGTTCGTGTACAACCTCCTGAACGAATATCCGAACATGGTACTGGAGCTTAGCTCGCACACGGATGCCCGTGGTACGAACAACTCCAACCAGGTGCTCTCTGAAAACCGTGCGAAAGCTTGCTACAAGTACCTCGTTGAGGAAAAAGGAGTGGATCCGCGTCGTATCGTTCCTGTAGGGAAAGGTGAAATGGAGCCGCGTACAATCTGGAAGAAAGATGGTAAATACCTCGAAACTCAGCCGAAAGACATGACCGGTGTTGAAACGATCAAGCTCACGGAAGCTTACATCAACCAGTTCAAGAAAACGGATAAGAGAACGTTCGAAATGCTGCACCAGTTCAACCGTCGTACGGAAGGTAAAGTGCTCAGCCTCGACTTCGATCCGGCAACTGCACCGCCAGCCAATCCGGAATACCTGAAGTTCAAGGTTGTTCCTAAGAAATAAGCAGACAATAATCTGATATAAAACCCCTGACTCCGATACCTATCGGAGTCAGGGGTTTTTTGTTTGGGGAAATTCGGAAGCCAGATTTAACCAGTAGCTTGTGGGGTGAAACTGCTTCAGTAATCCAAACTTCAATATCACTCTAAAAAGAAGCTTCACGCAAGGGATTTGTGATCGGAAAACCGGTTTGAATAGGTAAGCTTTAACGGAAAATCGGGAGTCGGTAATGGGATAGTGCGTTTACCCACCGTTTGCAGGCGACCAAATGGAGTTAAAGCTCGTGTTTGGGTCTAAGCAAACGATTACTTTGACTGGAGACAAGAAAACCGGAGACAGACCGACTTAATTAAGCATTCCGGGTGAAAGACGATAAACGCGAATATTCTCGAACTCGCCGATTTTCTCTGTGATGAACGGCTGGATAAAAGATTGTTCCAATAACGCCGGATCGGAAATCAGCAGGTATTTCGCGCCCTTCCTGCTGATCAGCATGTCGATCTTTTCAGGCTCAACCAGCGTTTCGAAATTCGTCCAGCCTTTGCGATCGGCGAGGAACAGCGAAACGTTGAACGATTGGTCCGGAAGTGAAATGATTCTATCCTCTTTGCCTACACCGATTTGCAGCAAATAAGGCTTTATACGCTCGAAACGCATCCAGTTGGCATCAGCGTCCCAGTTCAGCCAGCGCATCGTCCCGACGAATTCTTCGTTGCCGACGATCGGAAAATCGCCCTCCTGAGCACGGGTTTTGAGCTTCACGACATTGATGCAGTAGATAAAGTTGTAAACGAGAAACAAGGCAGCCACACCTTTAACAACATAACCCGAAAAAGCTTTCGGGAAGCGCGTTTTGATGAACCACATGAACGGCAGTAAAATTCCTGGAAACAGAACCAGCAAAGCAGCGAAGTAGTAATCGTGTACACCGAGCAGCGGTCCCCACAACAGGATGTAAATGAATACGCCGATCGAAACGATAATGGTCGTTAAGTAAGCAAACAAGGGAATGCGCTTCCAGAGGAACAAGTGGAACAACAGCAATCCGCCCATAAGGAAGATCATGTAGCGGCTGTAGAAAACATGGCTGGTGAGCATCGTGATCTTTTTCCAGAGGACCGGAATACCACCTTCTTCCGGATTCCACAGCGGGTAAATGTCGTTGAAGGTGTATTTGAATTTGTGAACGTTGTTGTAATGCGCCGCGTAAACATACCACGCCATCAGGGCCAGTACAACAGCTATAAAACCGATCCATTCCATCCAGCTGCAGCGGAAGACTTTCTTCGTTCGCAGCGTTTTCACACCCAGCGTTTCGATGAAAAGAATGAAAAACAGGAATACGAAAGCGACCATGGATGAAATCTTCACCAATCCGCCGAAGGCAAAAAAGAGCATGGCGATCCAGAAAAGCATTCGGGTTTGTTCCAGGTGATAACGCAGCAGGAAATAAAGAGCGATGAGTACAAAACAGAAAGCCGGAACGTCAGTCAGGAAGCTGACGCCGTAAACCACCAGCACGGGCGAAGTGAACAGCAATCCCGCAAGAATTACGGCCCAGTAATGATCTTTGAATAGCAGCCGGACCGATTTGTAAAAGCAGAAAACGCCGAAAAACAGGATGATCAGGTAGAAAACGCGGTACGACAAATAGGATTCGCCGAAGACTTTCCAGATCTGCCCCACGCTGTAATACAATAACGGAAATTCACCGGCGGTCTGACCTGTAGTGTATTTATCGCCGAGCTGTATGTTCACTTCCGGCTCGAGAAAATCGGCACCGCGAGCGTAATAACGGGTCATCGATAAGCAATCCGTTTGTCGCCACAAATGGTGATTGAGCGGTCCCTTGTCCAGGACCGAATCGTAATATGAAATCGCAAGAATGGCGAAAAAAAGCAGGAACAATCCGTCTTTTTTCAGGAAGCGCACAGGGGCAAACGACAAAAGTGACCGCATAGATAGTTTGAACTTCGCAGTTAAGCAGTCGAAAGTAGGGATTTTTCAACTATAAATCGGGTTTCCGTTCCCGAAACCTGTCATCGGAAGCTCCTGTTGCTGATTCATTACCTCGTTTGATTTTACTAATTTTGCGCTGCCTGTTGCAGGCCAATATTCAATTTTCGTATATGTCCGATACACGTTATAACCTCCGAGGAGTATCCGCCGGTAAAGAAGAAGTCCACAACGCGATCAAGTCTGTCGACAAGGGATTGTTTCCGCAGGCATTCTGCAAAATCGTTCCGGATTACCTGACGGGTGATGAGAACTACTGTATCGTGATGCACGCCGATGGCGCAGGAACGAAATCCTCGCTGGCGTATATGTACTGGAAAGAAACCGGTGATCTGTCCGTGTGGAAAGGCATTGCCCAGGATGCGCTGATCATGAACATCGACGACTTGCTGTGTGTGGGGGCGACGGAAAATATCCTGTTGTCTTCGACGATTGGCCGCAACAAGAATCTCGTAACCGGAGAAGTGATCGCTGCTATTATTAACGGAACAGAAGAATTGCTGGGAACCTTGCGTGAGCAGGGAATCGGGATTTATTCAACAGGCGGCGAAACGGCCGATGTGGGCGATCTCGTTCGTACGATCATTGTCGNNTGAAACGCTCGGATGTAATTTCGAATCACACGATTCAGCCAGGCGACGTGATCGTTGGCTTGTCTTCATCCGGTCAGGCGACTTACGAAACGGGTTACAACGGCGGAATGGGCTCCAACGGGCTCACTTCAGCCCGACACGATGTCTTCAACAAGCAGCTTGCTTCAAAATATCCGGAAAGCTTCGATCCGGCTGTTCCGTCCGACCTGGTTTATTCCGGCTCGAAAGCGCTTACGGATGCCGTAGAAGGCGTTCCGATCGATGCAGGAAAACTGGTGCTTTCGCCAACGCGTACGTATGCGCCGGTGATCAAGCGTATTCTCGACAACCACCATGCGGAT
>DJFN01000262.1:3658-4873 GCA_002432085.1 Flavobacteriales bacterium UBA5871 | reverse complement strand
CGCGGCACAAAACGGCACACTTTGCTTCGGTTTCAACGGTGAAATTTACCTGCAAACAGCCGGCGGCGAACCTCAAAAACTTTCCGTCATCATTCAGACCGACGAGCGTTACGCCACCGAAAAAACCGAAAGCTTCACCGACGGCGCTACCGAAGTTTCCGTTTCACCGAATGGAAAGGAAATGGCGTTCATTGTGCGCGGCGAANNGACTTCTGCTGAAGGCGGAACGACCAAGCGCATCACCAACACGCCGGGTCAGGAACGCTGCGTGAGCTTCAGTCCGGACGGACGCAGCATTCTCTACGCTTCCGAGCGCGATCAGATCTGGGGCATTTACCACACCAGCCTCGTCCGGAAAGAAGAATCGTATTTCTTCAACGCCACCTTGCTCAAGGAAGAAACCTTTGTCAAAGGAGAAACGGAAGCTTTCCAGCCCGCGTGGTCGCCCGACGGCACGGAAGTCGCTTACCTGGAAGACAGAACCGGCGTGAAAGTGTACAACATCGCTTCGAAAAAAACGCGCGAGATCCTGGCTGCCAACCGCAACTATTCCTACAGCGACGGTGATCAGGACTTCAATTGGTCACCCGACGGCAATTACCTCATCGTAAACGTTCTGCAGGAAGGAAACTGGCGTGGACAGCTCGCCCTGGCAGATGCAAAAGGCGGAAAACCGCTCGTGATGCTGACCGAAAGCGGATTCGGAGCTAACAGCGGCAAGTTCATGATGAACGGGAAAATGATGCTTTACTTCTCCAGCCGTAACGGGATGAAAAACGTGGCCAGTCACGGCAACCAAAGCGACGCCTACGGCTTGTTCTTCACGCAGGAAGCCTACGACCTCTTCAAGATGAAGAAGGAAGAATATCAGTTGCTGAAGGACAAGGAAAAAGACGAAAAGGCCAAGTCGGAAGACAAAGCGAAAAAGGATGAGAAAAGCAAGAAATCCGATACGCTGAAAAAGACCGAGCCGCTGAAAATCGAGCTGGAAGGTCTGGAAGAACGCAGAGCGCGTCTCACAATTCATTCTTCCTTGCTGTCCGACGCACTCGTTTCGCCCGATGGCGAGAAATTGTACTACTTCTGCCGCTTCGAGCACGGTGTGGATCTCTGGGTTACGAAATTCAAGGAAAACGAGACGAAACTGCTGCTGAAGCTCAACGCCGGCGGTGTTGGAAGCGTTCAGTTCGACAAAGACGCCAGCAACATCATTTG
>DJFN01000262.1:0-3640 GCA_002432085.1 Flavobacteriales bacterium UBA5871 | reverse complement strand
GTGGCGCCAGGTCGTGAAGAAATTTTACGTCACCGATCTGCAGAAAACCGACTGGAAATATTACAAGGAAAACTACGCTCGTTTCCTGCCGCACATCAACAACAATCGCGATTTTGCTGAAATGTCCAGCGAATTGCTTGGCGAGCTGAATGCGTCGCACACCGGCTGTATTTACCGTCCACGGTTCAAAAACCCGGATGAAACAGCCAGCCTCGGGGCCTTCTTCGATGAAACTTACACCGGCGACGGCCTGAAGATCGTCGAAGTGATCGCCAAAGGTCCGCTGGTAAAAAACGGCTCACAGATCAAAGCCGGAACGATCATCGAAAAGATCGACGGCATCGAGATCAAAGCCGGNNTCAATCGCAAAGCCGGTAAAAACGTACTGCTTTCGCTCTTCGACGGCAAAAAACGCTGGGAAGAGATTGTTGTTCCGGTTTCGCCCGGACAATTGCAGTCGCTTCTTTACCAGCGCTGGGTAAAACGCATGCAGGACATGACCGACAAGCTCTCGAACGGACAGATCGCTTACATGCACGTGCAAGGCATGAACGACGACAGCTACCGCGAGTTCTACGACCAGGTCATGGGCAAATACGNNACGCGCTTCAACGGCGGCGGCTGGCTCCACGAAGACCTCGTGACGTTCCTCGCCGGCAAACAGTACATCCGCTACATCCCACGCGAGCAGGAAATCGGTGTGGAACCGGCCAACAAATGGATTCGCTCATCCGTGGTGCTCATGGGCGAGGGCAACTACTCGGACGCCCATATGTTCCCGGTGATTTACAAAACGCTCGGAATCGGAAAGCTGATCGGTATGCCCGTTCCGGGAACAGGAACTGCCGTGTGGTGGGAAACGCTCCAGGACCCTACATTGGTGTTTGGAATCCCGCAGGTCGGCGTAGTTTCCATGGATGGAAAATATTATGAAAACAACCAGCTCGAGCCGGATATCAAGATCATGAACGATTACAACTCGATGCTAAAAGGAGAAGATCAGCAGCTGAAGAAGGCTGTGGAGGCGCTGTTAGGGAATTAAATTCGATTCTGCGTGGATTTTTCACCACAAAGAAGCAAAGATTTATTTGACGTACTTGTCCGAAAGAGAGCAAAGAGAATGCTCGTTTGTAAATTCCGGTCTTATAAAATTAACCGGAGCGTCTTTGTTTCTTCCGATTACAATCGGGAAACCCAGTCAAGCACTTAACCTTTGCTTCTTTGCGTGAAATTAAACAGGATATTTTTGTCCGAAATAGAAAAGATATTATCTTTGTCTCAGAAAGATGTTTTCCAAATCGTGTGAATACGGAATCAGGGCGATGATTTATATCGCGGGCGAATCGCTGAAAGAACGGCGTGTGAGCCTGAAAGACATCGCACAGGACATCGATTCACCGGTGGCATTTACCGCGAAGATCCTCCAGCAGCTTTCCCGCAATAACCTGGTGGATTCGGTAAAAGGCCCGACCGGCGGTTTCGAGATCCAGCCCGGAAGAATGAAGAAGATCAGCCTCGGTGCTATCGTAAAAGCCATCGACGGCGACGGCATCTTCAAAACCTGTGGCCTTGGATTGAAAGAATGTTCCGAGAAGCGTCCTTGTCCTGTCCACAACCAGTTCAAATCGATTCGGGAAAATCTGTGCCGCATGCTGGATGAAACCAGCGTGTTCGAGCTTTCGCAGGGCTTGAAAGACGGCTCGACTTTCCTGCGACACAAATAAAAAAAATTGATCTAATAAAGGATAAAAAGGTCTTAATATATTAAATAGTGTTTCACCAAAAAATCAAGCAAGATGGAAACGATTAAAACAATCACCGCAGCAGAGCTGAGAATGGAAACAAAAACAAAAAGCGCCGGTTGGCTGACACGTCAGGCGGAAGTCTACGATCGCTACCGTTTCGGTTTGCTGCCGATCCTGATCACGCTGCAAAGCTGCCTGGGAAGTATTGCCTGTATGTATGTGCTGAAAGGCGATATGGGGGAGGTGATGCTGGCTTTCTGCGCGGCCATTACGATGGGCTGCAATGCGCTGTTCATTGCCCAAGCCGGGGCAAAACTGAGTCTGATTGGTCTTTACATCAGCTTGCTGATCAACACACTGCTGATCGTTGTGAGCTTATAGATCGAACGCGAAGAGGTTTAAAACTTCCTGATCGTTGGGAAGGGTGACATAGCCTTTCCATTCGAAGCCGAGTCGTTGAAGCAAACCCATGGAACGTTGATTGTTTTTAGCTGTAATGGCCATCAAACGATTCAATCCGAGCGAGCGTGCTTCGGTCATGATTTTGAGCGAAGCTTCCAGCGCGTAGCCTTTGCCTTCGAATCCGGGCAGTAAAGCGAACCCGAGATCGGGATGGTCCAGGCCTTCACGCTTATATAAACCGCAGGTACCGATGTGCTGACCGGTTTCCCGAAGCGTCATTCGGTAAGCGCCATAGCCGTTCGTCTCGAAGCTGGTCATCGGTCCTTTCCGGATAAATCCTTCGGCTTCTTCCACCGTGTGTATGTTGCGATCGCCGATGTATTGCAGCCAACCGGGCGAGTTGACCAGTTCCAGGATAAATCCGGCGTCTTCAGGTGAAAGGGGAGCGAGGTGTAAGCGTTCGGTCTGCATTTTTGGAAATCGGGATGTTAAGACTTCAGGACATTAAGATGTTATGAAATCAGGACAAAACTAGTCTTAAAATCCTGAAGTCTTAATGTCTTAAAATCAATCAATGGTACAGATGGAAGAATCCGTGTAACGGCTCGAGTCCGCTGTCACGACCCTTGCGGTAGAATTTGTAGTAATACACGCCATCGTTCAATTCCTGGCCGCTAAACGTGTTGTTGTAATGCTCCACTTCGTAGATGACATTGCCCCAACGGTTCACAATCACGAGGTAATTATCCGGCATCAGCTCGATGTTCGGAATAATGAAGAAATCGTTGATGCCATCGCCGTTGGAAGTAATCACGTTCGGCGCTACCGGATTGCAATCGTAGAATGTCAGGACCACGCTCGTTGGCAGGGAAACGCAGCCGTTGTTGTCGATTCCATAGACAAAGAAAACGGAATCCTGCCAAATTTCTGGCGTCACGATAAGCGGATTGCCCGCAAGACTGTCACCACCGTTTTCCCAGTAGAGCATGCCGTCGAATTCAGGAACGGCATACAAATAAGCCGGCTCGTCCTGGCAAGCATGCACGTTTTCGGCATTCAAGACCAGTTGCAATTCGGGAATGATATCGATCCATACATTCTGAACCGATTCCGAGCAGGAGTTGGTTACGGTAAGCGTAATCGTTCCATCCTGGTCGAAGATGTTGTCCGGAACATCGGTTGTGTTCGTGTTCGAAAGGAAATCGCCGTTGTATTCCCAGTTGTACGTGTAAGTCGGATCGAACGGCACATCGAGCAATAATTCCTGTCCTTCGCAAAGNNGCCATTGATCGCCGGCGGAACGACCGTATCGGTTACCGCGATGGCAAACGAGTCGAAGTCGAACGGACACGGCTGCTGGTTATAAGCAACGTAAATCACCGTATCGCCCGGAATGTCGTTCAAAGTCCACGTAGAGCCGGTGAATTCGGCATTTTCGGTCGTATCGGAATACCAGCCGGTTGCAAGTCCGGAATTGTCGGTCAGCGTAATGT
>DJFN01000176.1 GCA_002432085.1 Flavobacteriales bacterium UBA5871 | reverse complement strand
GAAGAAGGATACCATTCCATTCTTCAAATCGCCGTCCGTCGATCTTTCCGTCGAATGGTCGTCTTTGTTCGAAGGTGCGATCGTCGGTGAAATCAGCGTGGAAAAACCCGTCCTGAACTTCGTGAAAGAAAAACACAAGGGCGAAGACGTTCGGGCCGATACAGCGGATTTCCGTCAGTTGATCGATGACCTCATGCCGATTACCGTGAACCGTTTCGATATTCACGAAGGTGAGATCCACTACCACGATCTGGAAGCAAAACCAAAGCTGGACGTGGCGATGAAAAATATTAACGCAACTGCGACGAACCTGACGAACGTTACCGATAGCAAAGAGCTGCTGCCGGCTACGCTGAAAGCAACCGGAAAAGCTTACGAAGGTAATTTTACGCTGAATGTGAAGTTTGACGGGCTTAATCAAGTTCCCACCTTCGACCTGAACACNNGACTGAACCTCGTTTTGCTGAACGACATGCTGCGGCAATACGGCAATTTCGATGTCAAAAAAGGAACCTTCAGCATGTATGCCGAGTTTGCGGCCAAAAACGGAAAGTTCGGCGGTTATGTAAAGCCCTTGCTTAAAGACCTCGACGTTGTTCAATGGACGACGGAAGAAGGCAATGTTCCGCAGATCCTTTGGGAAACGCTCGTCGGAACGGCGGCAGAAATCCTTCAGAATCAGCGAAAAGAGCAGCTGGCAACGAAAGTTCNNAAAATCCCGACGCTAACATCTGGAAAGCCATCAGTTACGTGCTTCGCAATGCGTTCTTCCAGGCGCTGCGGCCGTCGATCGATCATTCCATCAGTATCAATAAGCTGAAGGAAGATGAGAAGAAAACCCTGTTGGAACGCGTTTTTAAACCGGACGCCGACAAAAAAGAACAGCGAAAAGCCAAACGTGCCGAACGTAAAGCGGCGCGAAAAGAATCCTCCTAAAAACGACCGATGCTGCGTATCCGATGGAAGTATGTCCTGCTGATTCTCGTTTTGGTGCTGGCCGGGACCGGTCTGTACTATTACAAGAACCAGAAAAAGCTCTTAAAATTCGTGCTGCCTGAAGTACAGGAGATCACGCTTATTCGTACGGAGATCAAGCAGGACACGGCCTACATAGACATTTTCGCACTGGCACAGAACCGCTCGCCTTACAAGCTGCATATCGACAGTATTTATTGCGATGTGTACCTGGCGAGCAAAAAGTTGATTACCGAAAAGCAAAAGATCGGTCTTCGACGGCTCAAAGGGCAATCCGATACCGTTTGTTTGTCGCTGCGCATTCCCATCGATGCCACACAGTCGACCATTCAGCGCTTGCAGTCGCAGGATTCGACCGATTTGATGCTCGACGCAACGATCGTTTACAACACGGTTGTCGGGAAGAAACGTATTCACCTGAACAAAGGTATTCCCATCGAAGTGCCGGTCCCACCGAAGCTGAAAATCGTGAAATCGCAGAAAAAGGAGCTGAAATTGCTGAAAAAGAACGTGACCGCTGATCTGTACCTGCTGATCATCAACGAAGGCAAAAAGCTCGATCTCGACATCAGCGGATTGCAGTATGAGCTGCACATCGGAAACGATCTCGATACCAAAGGCTCGTTCGGAAAAGAAATTTCAATTAAACCCGGTACGCAGCAGATGATCCGCTTTCCGCTCGATTTCGATATGGAACAGCCGGCCGGTACGATCCTGAAAGTCTGGACGGATACCGATCGCGTTCCGTATACACTCAAGCTCAGCGGTTTTCTAAACAGCAAAAAGATCCGGAACATACCGGTCGTGATCTTCGCCAGCGGAAAACTCGAAATCGTGAACGAAGAGCGCAAAAAAGCCGTCAAAAAGCAGGAAAAAGAGCAAAAAAGGGCTGAGAAACGAAAAAAAAGTCCGTAAACGCGTAAATTTGAGCTCACTTTATTTTTTATGAGCACACGCGCTGCAAGCATTGAAGAATACCTGGAAGGATTGACACCTGAACGCAGAGCCGTTATGGAAAAACTGCGCAACGTCATCAAACAGCATTTGCCGAAAGAGTTCCAGGAACGAATCAGCTACGGCATGATCGGCTGGTGCGTTCCGCATTCGTTGTATCCNNAAGCTGCCGCTGCCGTTCCTGAGCATCGCTTCGCAGAAGAATTTCGTGGCGCTCTATCATATGGGCATGTACTCCGATCCGGAGCTGCTGAACTGGTTCACGAGCGAATATCCGAAACACTGCAAAACCAAGCTCGATATGGGAAAAAGCTGTGTTCGCCTGAAGAAAATGGAAGACATTCCGTATGAATTGATCGGCGAGATGGTGTCAAAAGTCACGGCGGATCAGTGGATTGAGACGTATGAAAAGGCGCTGAAGCGGTAATCACAAAACGGTATTCACCACAAAGGAGCAAAGAAAAATTGCTTGGCTGTGTTTGGTGAGGAAGTAAAGGTATTTCCGGTTTGAATTTTAAGCTGATTTCCAATATTCTTCTGCAAAGCAGAAGGAGAATACATTGTTTGGCAACATTCCACTTTTATTTTCAGAACAAGGACATTTCCTTAACGACAAATCCTTTGCTCCCTTTAAGCAATATGCGCGTAATAAGTCTTTGCTCCTTTGTGGTGAAAGAATTTTACTTCAAATCAAACAGATTATTCACCCCAACAGTCCGCTCTACATTGAATCCTTCGGCATAGCGCACACCGATCGTGCGGCCAAAGCCAGCCATGCGGCCTGTCAGGAACTCGAAGAATTCTTCTCCCGAGATCGGCGTTTTCGGCTCGNNCCCAGAACTGGGTTTTGAATGCTTTGATGGAAGCGAGCTTCTGCTCAACAAAATCGCTCACGTCGACCACGAAATCCGGCTCGATCATGCGGTCCTGGATGTAATGGTACACCGCTTTCGGACGATGGGCTTCCTGTGCATGCCCGTTCCAGAAGGTTTTCACGCGGTGCAATCCGGAGAGGAAACACGCTTCAGAGACCAGCCTCCCTCCTTTTCCATGGTCGGGATGACGATCGGAAAATGCATTCGCCAGAACAATATCCGGACGAAAAAGACGGATCTGCTCCACCACCAAACGCAGGTTTTCTTCNNCCGTCGTGCATTTTGAGATTCACGCGTGCAGACAAGCCGAGTATTTCAGCCGAAGCTGCCGCTTCCTCGTAACGCGATTGCACGGTGCCACGCGATCCCAATTCGCCTTCCGTCAGGTCGACGATACCAATGGAATGGCCAGCAGCTCTATGACGCAGCAAGGTCCCGGATGCAGAAAGCTCTACATCGTCTGGATGCGCCCCGAAAGCGAGAATATCAATTTTTTCCATCGAGCCAGTCGGTAATTTGTCTATCGTATGGAGCAATAGTCGGCGACACGGAACGAACCACATTGCCGTTTTCATCGATCAGGAATTTCTGGAAATTCCACTCTACGTCTGTCTTCGTTTCGCCGGTGAGCCATTTGTACAGCGGATGAATCCCCGATCCTTTCGCGTGTACTTTCTCGGTGATTGGAAACGTTACGCCGTAATTCACGGAGCAAAACGACTGGATATCTTCGGCCGTTCCCGGCTCCTGTCCGCCAAAATCATTGCTCGGCACACCGATGATCGCTGCTTTATCCGCATAATCTTCATGTAATGCCTGTAATTCAACATACTGTGGCGTAAAACCGCATTCGGAGGCGACGTTCACCACCAGCACTTTCTTTCCCTTAAACTGGCCCAGATCCAACGGCTCTCCGTTCAAACGGGCAATCTGAAAATCATAAAAGTTCATGTTGTCTGCGTTGAGCTTTTTTATGCTGAGCGTTGCGAATGGCAGCCACCACAGTTAAAAGTACAAAGAAAATAACGACGTAAATCACCCAGCCCGGAACACTTGCCGCTCCATCGCCTTGTGCATAGGAATGCAATCCGACGAGGATAAAGTTCACCCCGAAGAATGTAAAAAGAATCGCCGAATAGCCCCACAGGCTCACCAGGTTGAAGGTAAATTTGCCTTTCAATCCCGGAATGTAGCGCAGGTGGAGAATAATCGCGTAAACGAGCACGGAAACCAGCGCCCACGTTTCTTTCGGGTCCCAGNNACACCGCCGAGGAACGTTCCGATCGTCAGCATGAACAGACCAATGGTCATCGTCATTTCGGAAACATACGTCAACGTGCTGATGCTGTTCGTTACTTTGGAAGAAATGCTATTGTAGCGGATCACGTACAGGATCATGTTGATGATACCGATCATACAAGACAAACCAAGGAAGCCATAGCTTCCGGTAATGATGGCCACGTGGATCATCAGCCAGTAGCTTTTCAGCACAGGCTGCAGCGGCGTAATTTCCGGATCGAGCAGGTTCATGTCGGAAACAAAGAGCATGAAATAAGCCAGCAGCGCCGCGATCCCGATAATGATCGGATGGAAACGCGAGAAGATCCAGCCGGCGATCATGGTTACCCAGCCAATGAAAACGACCGCTTCGTATCCGTTACTCCATGGTGCGTGACCGGAAATATACCAGCGCATGGCGATTCCCGCGCCGTGATACAGGAAGGTGATCAGGAGCATTCCCACGAAGATCATACGTATAATCCGGAACCGCTTGTCGATGGTCTCCGAATCTTTTGACAGGATGCGGATGATAAACAGCAGAATGACGATGAAGCCCAGCGCTCNNCCGTATAGCTGTTGCGCGTTCTTGAAAATCCCCATTTTATTATAGGAAATCTCCGTTTTCACATGCGTCTCGGAAGGCAGGATGTTCTCAGGCGCAATTTCACGCTGGTAAGCTTTCAGATCGCCCAGCAGCTTTACAGCCTCGCGGTAATTTCCATCACCGGATCCTTTGTGAACGGCACTGAGGTATTCGAGCGGCAGCACCAAAGCCATGGAATCGCGGTTCTCTACACCGGAAAAGGAAATCGGATCGTACCAGTGATTTTTCGGATCGTTTTTCACCGGGATGAGCTTCATGTACGACCAGTTCAGGATACCAAGGAATACCTGTTGTTTTTCCACCAGCTTGATGAGCTTTTTCTCCGTTTCCCCACGCTCGGATTCTTTCTTGCGGAGCGCCGTATTGTAATCCTCTACCCATTTGAAGGCGCCGGTTTCAATATCCGTAAGCTCGACAAATGAAGCGTAATCTTTCAGCTTGTATTTTTCGCGCACCGCCGCAGGGACCTGGATCACCGGCTCTTCCATCCAGTACTCCGGATACATATGCATGCTCACGATGATCTGAACGGCATTGTGATCCTCGTATTTGTTGGCGCGGTAAAGCTTGCGCAGCAATTGATCGCAAACAGTGTGCATCGGCACGATACGTCCATCGAAATCCTGCACCAGCAGGCTGGCCAGCTCGTCACTGTGCTCTTCCGACATGTAGCGCACGATCGGATCTTTCTTCTGCGGCTGTTGTCCCGGAGCGGCAACAACGGTATGCGATGCATCGTGCGTATCTGCGTGGTCGTGTTCATGATCGTGTTCGTGATCATGGCCCGCATGTTCTTCGTGATTGTGTTCCGCTTCCGGTTGTGTTTGCGACCAGGCCGTTCCACGTCCCATGAAAGCAGCAATCAACAGAACGGTTATCGTTCCTGTGCGAACCGAACGGGATTTGCTCAGCTTGGAAAGCAGGTCTCGGAAACGACCGGCCGGTGCGAACAGCGACAAGACCATTCCAACCGCCATGAGCAGGTAGCCGATGTAGGTAACGAGTGTTCCCCAGTAATCGTGGTTCACGCTCAGACGGGTACCTTTTTCATCCTCGTCATAACTCGACTGGAAGAAACGGTAGCCGTTGTAATCCATTACGTGGTTCATGAACACGCGCTTCTTTTTGAAATAGTTGTTGTCTTTATCGAGGATCTGGAGATCGCTTGCATACGAAGACGCCATGTCGGATCCCGGATAGCGCTCCAGAACGAAATCATTACACTTCACCAGGAACGGCGTTTTGATTTCCTTCGAACCGTATTCCAGGTGGTATTCTTTTCCATTGAGCGTAAACGCTTCAGGTGTCGGAAGCATTCCCATTCCGCCTTCGAGTGTGAGCACTTTGGATTCTTTTCCTTCGGAAACACGCACTACGAGGTAATCGGAGCCAACGTCTTTGCGACCGCTCGGCATTTTGTATTTCTTCGCGTTGTGAAGCGCCTGCTTGAATACAAACTGGCTGCCACCCATTTCGTAAAGCGTGGTTGTTGCAAACGGCACTTCTTCATTCGGCTGAACGAATCGGTAGGAAGAATCCGCCGGCATTACTCCGGTCTGACGTGCTTCCTGCATTTTCGCCATCGCCAGGTATTTCACCGGGATGTTCGGACGCATCATCAGCACACCGTTTTTTTCATAGACGTTGATCCCGGCCGGCAGCTTATCGTTCCCGAACTGAATGTAAGCGGCTCCAACCGGAAATGCTTCACCCGGCGTCATGAAATTGCTTTTTCTGCCTCCGTTTGCAGGATCGGTTGTCACGATCTCGAGCGCAGTGCCTTTAACGGAATCATTAATGATAAGCGAGTCGATGTGCTTCGACATGAAATCCACGTATTCGATACGCACCGGGTGTCCGGGAAAATCGACCGTGATATCGAAATCGTTATTCGTCACTTCGGACATCCACATTTTGTGCGACGACTTCAGTTTTTCTTCATGGCTGAACAACGTCAGGTACGGATCGGCGGAATGAATGATGTTGCTCGATTCTCCTTCGCGGATGAGCATCATGCCTTCGAAACCGGTAAAACGGGTTATTCCCGCTCCCAACAGGATCACCAGAAACGAAATGTGGAAAGCGAACGTCGCGATCTTCTCTCTTTTCCACATCTGGTAGCGCAGGATGTTGGCCACGAGGTTCATAGCCAGGAACACCAGCAGGATTTCGAACCAGAGCGCGTTGTAAACGGTAATTTTAGCCGCTTGTATGCCGTAAGACGACTCTATGAAGGTGGCGCGTCCGATGGCGATAAAGAAAACGATCATCGCCAGCGCCATTGCGCGCATGGAGAATAAAGCATTGAGGATTTTTTCCATGGGGAAAGATTACCGATTCGGTGGCAAAAATACGCATTTACCATGGTGAACGATGCGGAAAATCGGGGAAAATCGTGAGGAGTGAACAGTGAATAGCAAACAGTGAGCAGTTAGCGGTGAATAGTTGGCAGTTAGCAGTGGTTTCGGAAAAAGAAAAAGCCGCTTCGGAATGAAACGGCTTCGATATCTTGAACGAAGTTTTTCTTATGCTTCTGCTTCCACAGTTGCCGGAACGAGGATACGACCGCAGTGCTCGCAAACGATCACTTTTTTCTTCGCATCGATATCCAGCTGACGTTGTGGCGGGATCTTGTTAAAGCACCCACCGCAGGAATCACGGTCAACCGTTACAACAGCCAGTCCGTTCTTCGCATTCGTACGCAGACGGTCGTAAGCAGCGATCAAACGATCATCGATCGCTTCTTTTGCTTTTTGCGACTGCGCAACCAGTGTATCTTCCTCTTTCTGTGTTTCACCAACGATCTCATCCAGCTCGCCCTGCTTAACTTTCAGGTCTTCGCGACGCAGCTCAAGACGCTCTTTCGCCTCATCGAGCACTTCTTTTTTGGAAATGATTTTCGCTTTCGCCTCTTTGATACGCTTGTCGTGCAGCTTCATTTCCAGTTCCTGGAACTCCACTTCTTTCGCCAGCGATTCAAACTCACGGTTGTTGCGCACGTTGTTTTGCTGCTCCTTGAATTTTACGATAGCTGCTTCGGCCTCTTTGATCGCGTTTTTGCGGTCGGAAACTTCCACCTCCAGCTCCTTCATCTCTTCCTGCATCTTTTTGATACGGGTGTCGAGGCCTTCGATTTCATCTTCCAGGTCCTGAACTTCCAATGGCAGCTCACCGCGAACGGTACGGATAGAATCGATTTGTGAATCAATTTTTTGCAGTGCGTACAGTGCGTCGAGCTTTTCAGCTATGGTTACTTCTTTCGTATTTGCTTTTGCAGCCATTTACTATAGGTATTTTATCGGATTCGTATTTACACTCGT